>JACWMK010000074.1 GCA_015661405.1 Methanobacterium sp. | reverse complement strand
TTTAATATTGAATAATGATAATAATAAAATATAGAAAACCCCATATTCGGATAATAGGTGATGGTGTGATTATTTGAGAGAATATAAACTTTATACTCAAAGAATGTTATTAATTGGAGTAACCAATATTCTAGTGGCTCTAAGCGCATTCATTCTATTACCATTACTCACCAAGAATCTTTCAGCAAGTAATTACGGTATTTGGATTCAATTCACCGTAACTATCGGCTTATTAACTAGTATAGTACCCCTCGGATTACCCTGGGGAATGGTAAGATTCCTATCAGCTGAAAATGATAAAAATAAGATTAAAGAAGAATTTTACGCTCTCATCACAATCATTACTTTTGTAAGTGTAATTGCAGCATTAATATCCAGTTTATTCTTAAAACCCCTAGCAGGTTTATTATTTGGAGGTAACCTATACATAGCTGACTTATTACCAATAATCATAATTCTAGCCTGCCTGAACACACTATTCCTCAACTATTTCCGAACATTCAAACAAATGAAATTATATTCCATCTTCCTAATAACCCAAACTTATCTAGTAATAATATTAGCTGCTTATTTCATTCTCATAACCAAACAAGGCTTATCCGGTGTGGTATTTGGATATTTAATTAGTTTCGCAGTATCAAATATAATCATGTTCCTACTAATAGTGCTTGAAATAGGAGTATCCTATCCTAATTTCCAGAGAATAAGAGAATACTTTTCATTTAGTTTACCAACAGTTCCAGGCAACCTATCCTATTGGGTTATAAACTCCAGTGACCGTTACGTAATTGGAATACTATTAGGAACCATTTTCGTGGGATACTATTCACCCGGATACCAGTTAGGTAACATAATCCTAATGCTAACCGCTCCATTCGCCCTGATTTTACCCACGGTTCTCCCAAAATATTATGATAACGGTGAAATGGATAAAGTAGTGACTTTCCTTAAATACACCCTCAAATACTTCCTCCTATTAGCAATACCCACCGCATTCGCTATCAGCATATTATCACAACCATTACTAATTATATTAACAACCCCTAAAATAGCTTCAAGTGGTTATTTAGTTACTCCCTTCGTAGCTCTCGGTACAATATTATATGGAATTAACAATAACTTCAACCAGATAATTGTTTTAACTAAAAAAACTAAAATAAACGCGTCAATATGGGTTTTCGCCTCATTCTTTAACTTAGGCTTAAATATATTATTAGTTCCATACATTGGAATTATAGGAGCTGCAATATCAACTCTAATCGCCTATGCAGTGGCTCTGATGATGACATTCATATACGCTCTCAAAAACTTTGAATATAGAATTGATTACAAATTCATAATTAAAAGCACATTAGCATCAATATTAATGTCAATTATTTTAGTAACATTCAAACCAAACGTATTATTTAACAAAACAGTCGGATTAATAGATATAGTAATCCTGAGTATAATTTCAGCCATATTATATCTAATTATAATGTATCTTCTAAAAGGGATAACACGAAGAGAAATTAAGTTTTTCAAGAATTTAATTCTCCCATCAAAAGAAATTAGTAAAAATAAAACACTTTATAAAAAAATATAAAATTTTATTTTAATAATTTATTTAAATCAGCTTCCGGATGTGCCAGAACAACTCTAACAATTATTTCCTTACAATTCAAAATTTTCGCCATAGATAAACGATGATTACCATCCACAAAGATCAGTTCATTATCCCGACCCAATGCTACTTTAATTTCCTGATTCAAATGTCTAGGTGTCTCCGGATGTATAAATTCTTTCTCTTTAGGAATCACTTCACTCTTAAAACCATCCCTTTCTATTTCATTAAATAAAAACTCATTATACTCTAATCTAGCCTTCAAATCATCCCCATTAGGGTACACGTACTTACTGAAATAATCATAATATTTAGTATCCTTCCAATCAACACCCTCTCTAAAAACAGATTTAAAAGCATTACAAGCTAAATTATCCTTAAAAGATGATAAAAAAGTTAAATCATCCCAACCACCATCCATAATAGTACACATATCAGGAGTATTATAATCAAAACTAAAAACACGACGATACCAACCAGCAACCTTAGCAACATTAAAATTTTCAGGTGCACGTAAATTATTAACACTAATCCTACTATCTAAAAAAATTTTCCAAGGAATAGCATACTCAATTACCTGAGGGTTAATACTCAATAAAATATGCTTATTAACTATTTTTCTCCCGTAAATATCGAATAATAAATTATTTCTATTAAACAAATAATAATTAAAATAAATCCATTTAAAATAATACTTATACAAGTAAATTTTATAATTATTAATACTCATTTTATTGATAAAATTCATCCCCTTTATATAACAGTAAATAATTATTATATCATTATAAATTTTCTCTAAAAAAAAAATAGGAAATTTTAATTAATCATTATAATGCCATTTCACGGATTAAATTTGAAATTCTTTTAGATGCATTACCATCAATAATATAAGCTTCATCACGAACAAACTTCTCCATCTTATCCCATTCAACAAAATCATCCGGATGAAACACTAATTTCTCTAAAGAAGACTGAATCATATCAGCTTTTTCGATATATAAAACTCCACCATCCTTAAAAAGCAGAGAACCCGGATCATCATATAAATTAATAATCAATACTGGCTTATCAAGAGCCAATGATTCCAAAGCAGCAGTACTGGAAACACTAACTACAACATCCGCCATGGAAATAATCTCATGAATCGGCTCAGTAGTAAATATTAATGATGAAACCGGTACACCATCCAAAATTTCACGATAATCAACCTCCGATTCATGAGGCGCGTGAAGTTTAAAAACCAACTGAACATCCGTTAAATTACCGCATGCCTTAGCAATCTCACTAACAAAAAATTTTCTTTGCTCAACAGTCCACATTCTAGACTCCACAAACCATTGAGTTAAAACAAGAACAACCTTCCTATCCACGGGTACATTATATTCTTCCCGGTAAAAATTCTTTTTATTAGGATCCTTATACTGGAATAAATTATCGAATTTAGAGTTACCCGTAACCATTAACTTCTCAGGTGGAACTCCCTCACTAATTAACATGTTTTTAGTAGAATCCCCAAACAATGCTATTTTAGAGGAATCCCCATGCCCATACGCATACGAGTAACCCCGCCCATATATTAATTCAAATTTTAAACGGCTAGTTTTATATTTAAATGGACGATAAGGATTTAAAATAAGTTTCAACATTCTCAAAGACATTTTAGACATATACATTATCTTATCAGAAGCTGATCTATTCACAAATCTAGTTACTGCAAGCAAACCCTCCTGAACCGTTAAAGATGGTAAACCCCGTTCATTACCAGCTTTAATGAATAATATATCAACCGGACTTTGATCATGAGCTGAAACAATGATACTCGGTTGATCATTATCTAAAATCGTATGAATCGAATTCAAACTCCAATCATCAATATTTTCATAATCAAAACCATATTTATTTAATAACTTTTCCATATCATCAAGTATAGAATATACTTCAGTATTAATAAATTTAATTTCAAAGTCCTTAATATCCCTTATAATACGTTTAAACATTTCTATTTGAGCAGTATTACTTACAATAAAAAGTGCTTTACCATTAAAATCATTATTAGACATATAAAAATCACAACCTATCATTATAATATTATTATTATAACTTCACATATAAATAAATTTAACTCCGTTAACCAATGTTTTATATCCAAAATTAACATAAAAAATGGGATTATTCCCCTAATAATTATTAATTATATAAAAAAAAATTTTTAGAAAAATGTTAACTAATGATGAATTAAAAAATGAAATCTTAAATAAAATTCATAAACTAGGAATAAAACTAGTCGGATTCGCCAGCATAGAGAGATGGAGTCATCCACCCCCAAACTCACCCAACAATTTCAAAGAATGGATACCCCCCGAGTACTATCCGCAAAATATATATCCGGAAACTAAAACCGTAATCGTAATCGGATTACCCGTACCCTTACCAGTAATCGAAACCACACCCAGCATCTACTACCATGAATTATACAATACCCTTAACCAACTCCTCGACCAGAAAGCATACGAAATCGCGGATTACCTAACCAGTAAAGGATACCCCAGTATTAGTTTACCACGAGACGCTTACAGTAACATAGAGGAATTAATAAAGAACCCCTACACTTTCTTCTCACATAAACACGCCGCCTATCTCGCAGGACTCGGATCCTTCGGTCAAAATAATGTATTGCTCACACCAGAATATGGTCCACGCGTACGGTTCACCAGCATATTCACCACCGCACAATTAAAATCCACACCCCTAAAAAACATTGATTACTGCACTCACTGCCACCAATGCATGTTAAATTGTCCCATACATGCCATACCCCCTGAAACCACGGATTACTTTCCACCACCAGTAAATAAAAGAAATTGCGCAAAATATAGTAAAAAACTTAGAAACCAGAATATAGCACCCTGCGGCATCTGCATCAAAACCTGCCCAGTCGGAGCCGACCGAAAAACCTACCACCGACAAGACCCCAATATTTACACGGACTCGGAAAAATACTCAAAACATCATAAAGCCTGGAAACACGTGCAAAGAAAAGAAAATTAATTTAAATTTCAAATTTTTTTTTTAATAAAATAAAATATATTACTAAATTCAACTACCCCCAAAAAAAGTATGCCCTAATAATATTAAATTACATCACTCACATATAATTAAACCAGAGACTAAAAAAAAATATGGGTTATAAATATGGAAATAAAGTACGTTTACGATGCACAAGGCAATGAAACCGCAGTCATCGTACCCATAGAAGTATGGAATAAAATAAAACATATAGATGATAAAAAATCTATAGAAGTTTTCCAGCCATCAAAATACAGGGGAATATACAAGAATCTAGAATTAGATCTAGAAAAAGAAATCAAAAACTTACGTACAGAGTGGTTAAGGACAATGAATTATCTAACAGACACCATATATATTAATTTACTACTTAGCCAATTCAATACCCTGAGAAAGAACTGGAAAAAATCAATACCATCTTTATAAGTTATTAAATCTATTTTTAGGGTGAAAAAAATTATGAACGTTTTCAATGTCCTACAAAAACATAAAAATGAAATAATAAATAAATATAACGTTAAAAGAATCGGAATATTTGGTTCTTATGCAAAAGGACAGCAAAAAGAAGAAAGCGATATTGATGTGCTTGTAGAATTTGAAAAACCAACTTTTGATAACTTTATCGAATTATCATTCTTTCTAGAAGAATTATTTGATAAAAAAGTTGATCTGCTTACCCCTAAAAGTTTAAGTCCTTATATGCAACCTACAGTAGAAAAAGAGGTAGTTTGGTGTTGAATAAGGATGAAACATTTTTGAAACATATTTTTGATGGAATAGATTTCTTAGAAACCCAATTCAATGAACTATGAATTTCAAGATCTCATGACAGATCCAGTATTAGAAAGAGCCTGCCTAAGAAGCCTTGAAATTATAGGTGAAGCCGTTAAAAACATCTCTGATGATCTTAAAAATGAAAACCCTGAGATTGAATGGCGAAAAATTGCAGGATTAAGAGATAAATTAATTCACCATTATTTTTGGAGTTGATTGGGAAATAGTATGGAATGTCATTAAAAATAAAATTCCAGAAAATAAAAAAAAGCCTTAATACTATAAAATTCTGATTTCAAAAGCATGATTTTTTTATAGTTCATATTAAGTCATAATTACCTACAGGTAATTTACCAGAAGTGAATTCAAATGGATGATGTAAACTGGCAAGAAGAAATTAGAAACAATAGTAAGAAAAAACTATTAAAAGACGCTCATCAATTACGAGAACAAATGCAAAACGACATCAAATCCGCACCACTAATAAAAGAAGATAGAAATAGACTTTAATAAGTTCATTTTATTCTTAATCCATCATTAAAAATACACCTTTATACATTAAAGTGTATAACGACTTATAAAAACTTATACATTAAAATGTATAAAAAAACATTCACTCTAAACTTTGAATTCAATTATAAATTTAGTACCACTACTCCTATCCAACCGGATAACACCATCCAACTGTTTCACTAAACTATTAATTAACTGAAAACCTAGAGTACCAGTCTCCTGATAATTAAGATCCCGTGGCAAACCAATCCCATTATCCTCCACGATTAAAACATACTTACCCTCATTAAAACTTAAATTTAAGGATATACTACAATAATCACCAGTAATACCCGTATTTTCACTCAATACGGGTGCATAATCCGTTAGAGAAACTTGACCCTTAATAAGACATGGGAAAGCATGCTTAAGACTATTAGTTAAAAGTTCATTAATCATCAAACCTAAAGGAATCGCCGTATTAACTCCAAACTTTATATTCTCCACATTCAAATCAAACTGGATGCTCTCAGGATCTATTTTAAATGAATTAAAAAGATGACCCACTAAATTATTAAGGTAATTCTCAAAATTAATACTACTCAAATCCGCTGATTGATACAATTGCTCATGCACCATAGCCATCGACTTAATACGACTCTGACTATCCAAAAAAATCTGCTGATCATGCTCATTAACAATATAATCCGACTGTAAACTCAATAAACTTGATATTATTTGTAAATTATTCTTAACCCGATGATGAATCTCCTTAAGAAGCACCTCCTTCTCCCTAAGGGAATCCTTCAACTTAACCTCAGTATTAAGTCGATTAGTAATATCCTCCAATATAACACTCATACCCTTCACCACTCCATCCCGGGTGATATTACTAATATGTGCAATAAAATGATACTCCACACCCTCAATACGTGCAGTCCAAACCTTCTCCTCATCCTGATGACGGCCCTCCAAGTCACTCTTAAATAGTTTAAAAGCTTCCTCCCCATTAATCCCAAATTTAGGGAGTAAAATGGTGAATTCACGGCCAACCACCAATTCACGCTTTAACTTACCAATTTCCAATACTTTATTATTAACATCAACCACCACACCATCCATATCCAATATAATAATCGCCTCAGCCGCAGTCTCCACTACTAAACGATACTTCTCCTCCGAATCCCGTAAAGCCAACTCCGCCGATTTCATATCAGTAATATCCGTTAACATTGCAAAAGACCCGACAAACTTACCATTATCCATTAAAGGAGTCACTGATACAATCATCCAACGCACTGATCCATCCTTATGAATAAAACGCCGTTCAAAACATTCCGCTATATTATTTTTACGATTATCCACCCGTTTATCATAATCCAACAAGTCATCCTTATAAATCAATTCAATCAAATTCAAGCCAATCATCTCATCAACAGGGTACCCTAACATATCCACTGTTTTCTGATTCACATAATTAATCCGCTGCACCGCATCCGCAGTTACAATACCCTCATTAGCCGTCTCCACCATGAGCTGATACTTCATCCTCGTATCATTCAACTTCAACTCCAAATGCTTACGCTTAGAAATATCCCGACTAATACACATAACCACATCCCGACCCTCACTCTCAATCCGTACACAACGAACCTCCGCTCTAAACCGTGACCCATCCCCTCTAACAAAAAAAGTTTCATAATCAACCAAACCCTCCCCTAGGAGAGTCTCCGTAATTTTAAATAAAGAATCATGACAATCCACTGCAATTAAATCCATAAAATTTTTAGTTAACAACTCATCATAACCATAACCTAACAATTCACAAGCAGCAGGATTAGCCTCAATAATCCAACCCTCCCATGTACGAATAGTTACACTATCTGAAGCATTCTCCAATAAACAACGATACAATTCATCATCAACAAACATGATTAAAACCATTCATTTAATTAAATCCTACTCAATAAAAAATTAGTTACTAAAATGAATATATTGTGATTAAACTTCTTTTTTTACCATAATTAATAAATAATTTTATATAAATCACTATTAAAAAAATTTTCTCATTCACACAATTAAATAATGCAGACTTAAATCATTCCCTCAGAATTTAATTTTAATAAATTTATATTAACAATAAACTTAAACTAAATTTATTGTAAAAAAATATCCTTAAAATGGGGGGTGAAATAATTTATAAAACAAGT
>JACWMK010000019.1 GCA_015661405.1 Methanobacterium sp. | reverse complement strand
TTAGTTACACCAGGACCCATCTTAATAGTCTCAGTACCATCAGCAATCAAAGCTAAGGTCTCGTACACATTCTTATTATTGTAGTGGTCTGTAATCCAAGTATATTCAAATCCCACATCTTCTGCAAGCTTCACAAGCTTCACAATTTTACTTATAGGTTCGTTTGGAACAAATTCGATACCGAATTTCATGATTTATCACCGGTTTTAAATTTATTAGGACTATAAAAATAATTTGTGATTTGATTGTAAACGAAAGATTTAAATATGAATATTCTGATTTGATAATTTATTATTTAACTAATTTTTGGGTTGAATTTTCAAAGTCTAATTAATAAAAAATCAGTTTTATATTAAAATATTAATCATAATCTTATAGAATTTAATCACTTATTTTTTCGAATAGATTTTTATAATCTTCGAATTTTTTGTCGATTTTATCTAATTTTTTGGAGAGCGTCTTGAAAAATTCAGCTGTTGCTCTGCTTATAAAAGGATTACCATATGACATCATTTCTAAAACTTCTTCCATTTCTTGAGCTCTTCTGTCTGCATGAAAACCACTACTTATTATTCTTGATATTGCAGATTCTCTAAAACCGGGACATTCAGTTAATTCAAGACATTTAAGGAATTCATTGTCAAGATCCATCTTATAAGCAGTGTAAAGTGATTCAAAAAGAAGTGCTGAAACTCCTTTAGTGTATGAACTTCTCAACATCTTTAGAGTTGATGCTTGACCTATTTCAGAACCTATAATCTTGATATTCATTCCATAATTATTTAACTTAGCAAATTGTGTTGCTGATTTTCCTGATGTTATTATTTGCACATTTATTCCATTCTTTTTTATACTGCCTATAATAGCTGCATCTGCAGTTTTATGGTTCTTTATGTAACTTAATGCTTTCTTCACGGTTTTAGGTGAAACATTATTAATATCTACATAAACCGCTTTAGAATATTTTCCTATCTCCCGAGCAACTTCAACAGCCTTTGCAGGCACAACAGCTGATATTATAATGTCAGAAATGATTACAACTTCTTTATAATTTTTACAAATATTTATAGACATTTCTTCAATTAAAATGCGTGTTTTGATGCTTCTACCCTCTAATGATGTGTAGACTTCCACTCCGTTACCTATAAGTCCCTTTGATAACGTTGATGCTACTTCTCCAAATCCTATGAATCCTACTTTCATTTAATATCCCCTTCATAAAATCATGGATAAATTTTATTGGTCATCCATAAAATGTTTTTTTTGTAATTATTTTTTTTATTAGTTCACATAATAAGAATTAATTTACACTTGAAGTGTA
This sequence comes from Methanobacterium sp., assembly GCA_015661405.1. Classification (GTDB taxonomy): domain Archaea; phylum Methanobacteriota; class Methanobacteria; order Methanobacteriales; family Methanobacteriaceae; genus Methanobacterium_A. Next base: position 43,943 of record JACWMK010000019.1, on the reverse strand, counting down.
CGTTGAAAATTAATGTTTGATAATACTATCTTATATAATCATATTTGAATGAAACTCATTCAGCATATTAAGGTCTGATGCCTTTATAATTTCAAAATTACATTATCTCCATGTTCAACACCAATATCTCGAGCAACTGGGCGGCATTTAGCATTTAAAAGACAGAATGTTGGTTTATCTCTTAAATTTATTTCATTTAATCCTTCATAGTTACCCAATCCTTTGGCTATGATTAAGTCTGAATTATGAAAAGTTTTTTTGAATTCTTCCGATAAATCATCGTAGATTACTCCTATAGAATCCGTGCCAATAGATATGAGTTCAGCCACTTCATCCAAACCAATGTCTAATGCATCAGATATGCATGCATCATTAAGGATAGGTTTTTCTTTTAAGGCTACAACAACTTTAACTTCATATTTTTTAATTTTCTCAATTAATAATTTATCAAAAACTATTTCTCCAATATTGTCTGCAAGATATAATACATTATAAGATTTATGGAGTTCATTTTCAAGCTGGGTTGAGTGATCTATAGCTATATTTTTCCGCATTGTTTCTATGATCAGTTTTTCAATATCTGTTTCAAGACCTAAAGCTCCGAAATCTATAACATTTCCTGCAATACTTGCTTTAAGATAGTTTTTAATTGAATTATTCTCTTTTAGAATTCTTTTAATTATGGGTAGAACTTTAAGAGCAATTAAATTACTATTCTCTCTTTGATTATGGTATGGATCATTATTTTCGGTTTCTTTCTTTATAATTCGGTGAATCAAGGTACCTAACTCGTTAGATACCGTTCCTTGATGGAAATTTTCACCGAGGATTCTGGTTATGTTCTCCATTACTTCCATTTTTAAATATTCATCTGAAGTTGCCAGATCAAGAGCTTCTCTAGCTTGCCTAAGGAAGCACGCTGCACATTCATAGTGGACCTTCATAGCAATTATTAACCTCTAAAATTTATTTAATTATTTTCTACTAAATTTAATTTTAATTAATTTGATTTATTTCAAATGCAATAAAAAGAGTAAAATTTGCTTTGAATTAAATACCATTTAAGGGTAAAGGGGCTAGGCATAATATAAAAACTATTATTAAACCTAATGATAAGATTTTACGATTTTTACTAATTCTTGAAACATTATCCAAGGCTCCAGGGTGCCTTTTGGTCATGATCATAATAACAGCCATTAAAATAGCCATGGGTATCCAACCAAGAGCCATTGTAATGACAATACCTATAAAAGACACGATTTTATGAATCCTTTCATTTAAAAGTGATCTGGAGATATGTCCTCCATCGAGGAAAGCTACGGGCATAAGGTTTAACATGGTTATCACAACGCCCACCCAACCTGCGAAAGCAACAGGATTCATCTGTAGCATGTATCCATTAGGAACTGAAGGAGCCACTAAATAACTTATAATACTCATAATTAATGGGGGAGTTAATACAACAGACCCCGTATTAATGGGTGCAATGGTAGAGTAATGAATTCCAATAAAAAGTACTGGTATGGTAACTATTATTCCAGCCAATGGACCACTAACTCCCAGATCAAAAAGGGCGTTTTTAGTGGGTATATGTGATTTAACATTTATAACAGCACCAAATGTGCCTATAAGTGTAGGTGCTGGTATGAAATAAGGTAATGTTGATTCAACATCATGTTTCTTGGCGGCTAAGTAATGAGCGGTTTCATGGGTACCGACTATCGCTAATATTGCAATTGAAAAGGCTATTCCATCCCATATACTTCCACCGAACAGGTATCCCGCGTAGATAGTGGTGGCTACTGTGATTATAAAAAGTAGAATATTTATATGATGATTACTTTTCTTTATCTCCTTCTTTTTAGTTATATTAATACGATAATTATCCTTATAATCTTCTATAAATGGTGTGTATCCCACTTCCTCCATATCATTTATTAAGTAAGTGAATTTATCGGCGTCGTAATCCTGAATAATGAAATAATTTGTATCAGACGTATTAGGCGAATTTTTTATAATAAAATACCTTGAAATGTAATCTTCAAAGAGTTGAAAATCCTCCACTAAATATACACATCCAAAGAATAAATTCTAAATTATACTAAATATCTTAATTTTTTTTCAAACATTAAATTCTAGTTTATTTACAATTGTTTTAACCACCGAAAATCACTTTTATAATTTCTATGTTGTCTCCTTCTTCAACAATTTCCTCGTTGATTACTATGTATTCATTTTTCTTGACCACTACCGTTTCAGAGGGTATTTCCAATATTTTCAGTAGATCTTTAATAGTTATACTATTTGAAATTTCTTTGACTTCGTTTTGGTCCCCAATAGTTACTGTTATTTTCATTGATAGAATCCTCCATTTTTGAGGTTTATTTAATTATTCTCATAAAAATTTATGAAATAACTTAATCTTTATTTTTTTTTTATTTCCATTTATCCGAGAAAGTGCATGCTTTGCATAAATCACCTGAAGCTGGTTCCCCACATTGTTTACATGTATTCATAGCTCCATTCGTAGTTAATTCTCTTTTCAGAATAGGTTTTATCTTGTCAAATCCGCGGAGAGTTGAGTACATAATGGTGGGATGATTCTCTGAAAGTTTTTTAATGAAACGTCCTACTTCTCCCCTGAATGAGTCTCCAGCATAAGGACAACTCGCAAGATGTACTTCTAGATTAGATGCTATCACATATAGTCCCGCTTCTTTTTCCGTTATTTCCCTTAAAGGTTTTATTTTAGGAACGAATTTATGATAGTTAGATTCCGATTTAGGTCCAATACGTGTAAGATTATCTAAGTTACCTTCCAAATAATTCATTATTATAGACTGTGTCTCATCATCCAAGTTATGACCCGTAGCAATTTTAGTTGCACCTTCTTCCTGTGCTACTCTGTTTAATATCCATCTGCGAAGAACTCCACAATATGTGCAAGCGTGTCTTGAATCTCCTTGTATCTGATCTTTCATCATGTCATCTAAATTTTTGTTGAAATAATGTTTAAATAAGACGACTTTATGTTTTATACCTAATTTATCAGCATTTTTTCTAGCAATCTTTATTCCATCCTCTCGATAACCCTTTATTCCCTCATCTATAGTAACCGCTATAAGATCTATAATATTTCTTCGGCGCAGGATGTCAAAGATACTCATCATCATAACACTATCTTTCCCACCAGATAATGCTATTAAAACTTTATCACCTTTCTCTATTAACCCATATTTACGTATATCTCGTAAAACCTTTTCTTTAGTTGAATCTATAAAGCATTCTTTGCATAATAGTTGTCCTGAAGCTTTTCGTTGGATTATTACGGGTGATTCTCCACATTTAGTGCATTTATACATTTAAAACTCCGTAAATTTTTACTTTGAAAAATTTTGTTAAATTTGAAATTTAATTAATATATATAAAAATTTGGTTTTTTTTAAAAATTTCTATTTTAATTTGAATAAAGGAAAATCTTGCAGGTAATTTTTACCCAATTTTAAGCTAATTTCTGCTTTTTGTAGTTCGGCCCCTAAATAAGCTGCATGTTCAACTCTTGAAACTAAACCCTTTTTTATGATCATATCATATACCTGTTTTGCTGTTTGACCAGTGATGGAAACATCCGGATCCATATTCTTATAATGAACTGCTGTAATTACATCATGTTCAACCATTAGCTTAAAGCTACCACAAGGATCTTGCGTAAATTTATAATCTTCAATGCCAAGTATAATAGGTGTATTTATATCTTCAATTATTTTTTCTCTTTTACGTTTATCTTTTAATATCAGAAGGTTAATCCCTAGATCTTTAGGTGCAGATCCCCTATTTTTGGCTAAAAACATCATTTTAGAAGATATTAATAATTCATGAACACTTCCGATGGTTTTCCCACTGGCTTCAGGCGTGAATAATATACTAGCACCTAATTCCATTGCAATTCCTGAAAGCAAAGCATTAGCGCCAACAGAATCTACATCAAGGAGTTCTGTAACATTTCCTACTCCAAAAAATAATGGAACGTTACACCTCTTTTTTAATTTATAACAAGATATTATGGATTCAACAATACTTTGACTGTTTATAGGATCAAGAATCAAATCCGCAATTACATTAATTCCATTGCATTTCTTCATTAATTCTTCAATTGCATTCACTCGCTCAATAATTGTTCTCGGTGTCCAGTTTTTACTGAAATCTGTGGGTAAAATGACTGCTGGAATTTTTTTTTCTTTTATTAAAGGTATGACTTCATCACAGTTCCCAAGATCTAGACTTAAAATTAAGTCTACTCCAGATTCAACTGCAACTTCAATTTCAGCCGGATTAAGAGTATCAATGCTTATAGGAATATCTCCCATATTTTCTTTGAGAACTCTGACCATCTCTGGAATATTATTCTCTAGATTTTCTCCAGCGATCATGCCAATATCTAACATGTCTGCACCTTTTTTTACAAAATACTCAGCTCGATCTAACAGTTCATCTTGATTTAAAAGTGGTGCATTTGCTATTTCTGCTAAAACTCGCATGGGAAAATCTTCTCCAACTGGAAGTTTCCCAACCATGATATTTTCAGGTTTTTTCAAAAGTTTTTTGATGTTTTTATCATCTTTTTCAAAATTATTTATGAACATTAAGGCTCTTTCCCTAAGTTCATCCTCTATGAGTTTATCAGCCGGCACCTGTGATGATAAATCTAGTTTTTCAATCAGTTCTAATACAACGGGGATATCAGCAGCATCAATAGGTCCTTTATATGTTGGGATGCCTATTTCGTCTTGTATGGGGCTTACATTTTTTCTTATAAGCCCAGGGGTGATGATAATGTCAATTGATTTTAAAAAGTTGACATTACATTTTATATCTCTTATTATTTTTTGGGGTGTTAGAAATGCTGCTATAGGTGTTTTCATTGTGTGAACGAATATTTCATGTTTGGATTGGCTTGAAACTTTTTTCACCAATGAACTTGCCAGTTTACCTGTTATTATTAAAATTTTCATGCTAATAGCTTTCCGTTTGAAAATTTATTTGATATTAAAAATTTAGTTTTTTGATATATAATTATATTAATAATATAATAATAATAAAATCATGTTTTTGCTATTTGAATTTATATTTTGCAAAAATTTAATAAAAAGTTTGTAGAAGTAGTTATCTATACATTTTATAGAGAGAACTTAATTCATTTCTTAAATTTATCTAAATTTATTCTATTTTTAATCAATATTATAAACTGTATTTATCAATAAGAAATTATTTACATATGAAAAGTTTTAATAAGCCCTTTAATTGTTAATTAAAAATAGATCTAGACTTTTTAGAGAATATTTTGTAAAAGTTCGCAAACGTATATATATTATAATTTATAATGATTAACTATGTGGAATGGAGGTAGAACACATGATTGAAATTCGCTTTCACGGACGTGGAGGACAAGGTGCAGTCACAGCAGCAGAAATTTTAGCAAAAGCTGCTTTTGAAGATGGGAAATATTGTCAAGCATTTCCATTCTTCGGTGCTGAGAGAAAAGGCGCACCAGTCATGGCATTTTCAAGAATAAGTGACAAACCAATAAGAAGAAGATATCAAGTTTATAATCCTGATTATGTTGTTGTACTAGATGAAACCCTTTTAGAAGCTGTAAATGTGTTATCTGGGCTTAAAAAAGGTGGAAAAGTAATTATTAACACTAAAAATGATATTAATCTTGGAGAAAATATAGAATCATATAACATCAATGCAACTGGAATTGCATTGGACATTCTAGGAATTCCAATCGTGAACACTGTTATGTTAGGTGCTTTTTCAGGCATAACTAGTACTGTTTCAATGGATTCAATTATAAAAATAATTAAGGAAACTTTCCCTGGAAAAATAGGTGAAAGGAATGCTGAAGCATCTAAAATAGCATATGAACAAATTATAAAATGAAGGTGATTTTAATGACGGCCACAGGAGCAGCTGTTCGAGAAGCAGGAAGTAGTATACATAATAAAACAGGTAGTTGGAGAACATTTAAACCACTTTTAGATAAAGATAAATGCATAGATTGTGAAAATTGCTTCCTATTTTGCCCCGAAGGATGTATAAGTAAAGATAATAAAATAGATTATGATTACTGTAAAGGATGCGGAATATGTGCTCAAGAATGTCCTGTTAAAGCAATTAAAATGGAGAGAGAATGAATGATTAAAGTTATTTCAGCAAATAAAGCTATTGCCGAAGCTGTTAAGCTTGCAAAGCCTAAAGTCATTCCAGTTTATCCAATAACTCCACAAACTTCAATTTCAGAGTACTTAGCGCAGTTTGTAGCCGATGGTGATCTCCGTGCAGAGTACATAAGAGTTGAATCAGAACATAGTGCCATAAGTGCAGCTGTGGGTGCATCTGGTACTGGTGTAAGAGTATTCACCGCAACTTCATCTCAGGGTTTAGCATTAATGCATGAGATTCTATTCGCTGCAGCTGGTTTAAGAAATCCAATTGTAATGGCGAATGCTAATCGAGCATTATCCGCACCATTAAGCATCTGGAATGATCAACAAGATTCAATCTCCCAAAGAGATACTGGTTGGATGCAATTTTACGCTGAAAATGCCCAGGAAGCCTTGGATTTAGTACTTCAAGCTTATAGAATCTCTGAAAATAATGAAGTTTTACTTCCAAGCATGGTCTGTGTTGATGGTTTTATACTTACCCATACCGTTGAACCCGTAGATATTCCATTACAGGATACTGTTGATAAATTTTTAATTCCATATCAACCAAAACACGCTTATTTAGATCCAGAAGATCCCATGTCCTTAGGTACATTTACAGATCCTAACTATTACATGGAAGCAAGATATGACATGGAAGTAGCTATGGAAGGATCCAAAAAAGTTATAAGGGACGTTCATAAAGAATTTACAGAAGTTTTTGGACGAGAATATGATTTAGTTGAAGAATACATGTGCGATGATGCTGAAATAATCCTCGTAGCCATGGGATCGATATGTGGTACCATCAAAACTGTTACCGATAGTTTAAGAACACAGGGAGAAAAAATAGGACTTCTTAAAGTAATAGCTTTCAGACCATTCCCTAAAGACGAGATTCAAAAATCAATCAAAAATGCTGATAAAATCGCTGTTTTAGATAAAAACATATCATTTGGAATTGGAGGAGTCCTATACAATGAAATAAAAGCTAAAATAGATGTAAATGCCTCCGGATTTATTATAGGTTTGGGTGGACGTGATGTTTCACCAGACGATATAAAAACCATAGTAAATGAAACCAGAAATTCAAATAGCGATGACAAAATTAATTGGATCGGACTCAAACAGGAGGAAGTTTAATATGGAAATACCTGAAGAAGAATTCCTTGCCCCCGGACACAGAGGTTGTGCAGGATGCGGTGCAACCATCGGAGTAAGACTTGCACTCAAAATGCTAGGTAAAAATACCGTTGCAGTATCTGCAACAGGATGCTTAGAAGTTATTACATCACAATATCCTGAAACCGCCTGGAAAATTCCATGGATACACGTAGCATTTGAAAATGCTGGTGCCGTTGCATCTGGAGTTGAAAGAGCCCTTAAAGCACAGGGAAAAGAAGATGTTAACGTTGTAGCGTTTGCGGGTGATGGTGGAACTGCAGATATAGGACTTCAATCACTTTCAGGAGCAATGGAACGTGGACATAACATAATTTATATATGTTACGATAATGAAGCCTACATGAACACAGGTGTACAGAGAAGTGGCTCCACACCATATGGGGCATCAACCACCACATCACCACATGGAAAAGAAAGTTTTGGTGAAGATAAACCAAAGAAAAATATTCCCATGATCATGGCAGCTCAAGGCGTTCCTTACGTTGCTACTGCTTCCATATCTTACCCTGAAGATTTCATGAAAAAAGTGAAAAAAGCTTCTGAACTTGAGGGACCTGCTTATATCCACTTACATCAACCATGCAGTACAGGATGGGGTTTTGATTCATCCAAAACTATAGAACTTGGAAGATTAGCTGTTGACAGTGGTTCATGGATACTCTACGAAATTGTTGATGGTGAATTCAAAGTAACTTATAGGCCACTTCAAAGAAAAGCTGTAAATGAATATTTGGAAGCTCAAAAAAGGTTCAAACACCTTGCTGATGAAGAAAAGGAAAGAATTCAAAGTTATGTTAATGAAGTATGCGCCGAATTAAAAATATAAAAGGAGTGCAATAATCTTGGAGAAGATAATAATCCAGCCAGATCTCTGTGACGGCTGTCTGGATTGCGAAGAAGCCTGCGCCCAACTGCACGGCAAATCAGGGATCATGATAAGAGAAGTGGAAGGCTCTTACTATCCCATTATATGTCAACAATGTGAAGGTGCACCATGTAAACTTATATGCCCCACCGAAGCCATTAGCGATTCCGGAATAATACAAGAGAAGTGTATCGGCTGTGGTTTATGTATGATGGTCTGTCCTTTTGGTGCCATCGTAATTCATGAGAGGAAAGCTCACAAATGTGACCAGTGCGCTGATCTTGATACACCCGTCTGTATAAAAGCTTGTTCAAAAAGAGGCATAGCTAAGGTGGATACTGAAAAAATGAAGCTCGAAAAGCAAATAAAACATATTGGAAAGCTTTCTGGCATCGGTAAAAGAAATAAGGGCTCAGAATTTATCAATGTTTTAACTGCTAACACTAGAGCCAAGAAAGCCCTTCATAAGGGGGAATAAGTATGAATGAATTGATTGCAAGACCAGAACTTTGCGAGGAATGTTCTAAATGTGAGAGAATATGTCCTCAAAATGCTATTCGAGTGATAAACGGGGTGCCTGTTTTTTGTCTACATTGCTCACCGGATAGAGCTCCTTGTCTTACTATTTGCCCAGAAGATGCTATAGAAGAGGTGAATGGTGCCATTATCATAAATGAAGATGATTGTATTGGTTGTGGTTTATGCCGGAATGCTTGTCCCGTGGGTGCCATTCATATAAATGAATCCGGTGACCAAGAGAAACCAAGATGTGTACTTGCTTGTCCAACTGAAGCGCTTAAAATGGATTCTGAAGACCTACTATCAGATAAACGAAATAAATTAGCTAAAGAGCTTGAAAGAATTAAGATAATCATGAAATATTAAACTTCTTTTTTTCATAAATTACTTTTTTTATTTTTATAGTGATTTTTTATGGAAGCCGTTATATTAAATATTTACCACTTATAACCCATAACAGATTGATAAAAACATTATTTCTTTTTATTTAAGCAAACTGTGAAGAAAATACCCTTCCAATTTAATAAATGTTTTTTTAACTGCTTATAAAAAAGAGAGGGAGTTCATAACTAGTTCTAGCTTAATTAGATTATTAGAGTTCTTAATGATGTGTTATCCAAATGCAGTGATAGACACGTAAATAACTTTTTAAAAATCAATATAGATTCCTCTTTTAATGCTATTTTTCCTAAATAAATTTTAATAATAAAAAATAGAAAATAATTCAGATTATCGTAAAAAAAAGAATGAAAAATTTACAATTCTAAGGTTTTTCACAAGTAATCATGAATATAGTTCTATTTCCAATACTTTCCGCCCGATCAGCAATTCTCTCCAGAAACCTGGCAAGAAATATTAAATACACCATATAGTTAATGGCATCTTTATCATCAAACATTGTTTTAGTGATATCATCTAATGCTTTATCAAATAAATCATCAATTACATCATCATCATAATGAAGTTCCCTTGAGAGATCCATATTCTCATTTAGAAACGAATCTAAACTTTTACTTACCATTTTCTCTACTAAATAAGCCATTTTCTTGATATCATGCATTGGTTTTTCCGGGACATCCTCATCCTTAAGATGCCGAGCAACCTCAGCTATGTTAACTGCTAGGTTACCGATCCTTTTCAGATGACTTCCAACTTTTAAAGATGATTCAATGAATCTTAAATCCTTTGCAACTGGCTGTTCAGCAGCTATGGTACTCATAGATTTATTTTCAAATAAATAACTCATTTTATCAATCTTTTCACCGGTTTCAGTAACTTTTTTCACCAGTTCTTCATCATAATCAAAAAGAGTACTTATAGCATCCTTATATGCCATCAAAGTACTATTACCCATATCCCCCATATCATCCTTTAATTCATTCAATCTTTCATTAAATGACATCCTTGGGTGTTCTTTAGCCATTTTTTTATCCTCCATTCTATTTAGTATAATCATCAATTAATTTTTCAACATCCATTTCAGATGGTTCACGTATCCTATACTGTAACAATAATTTATCACGGTCACTAGAATTATTTGCATTATATCGGTCCATTATAAAATCAATTGATACTGGTAAAGATAATTTCGATTCCTCATTCAATTCAATAATAGTTCCAAATAATTTAGAACTCATCTTATATATTTCAATTTGTGATTCTGGTCCTATAAACATTACTTCTATTGCTTTATTCTCATAAAATTCTTCTAAAGATTCAATATCCAAATGCCACGCACCAACAATTTTCTCATCCTTTACAAATAATATGGACTCATTACCTTTATCCAAAACTCTTATATAACATAAATCATGTAAATATGATTTCTTTAAACTTCCATGCACTTTAAAGCCAGATTCATCGGAAGCCACATGTCAGATTACCTCATTTCATTAATAAATTATGGAATAATTTATTATGCATAACACGTTTTCCCACAATAGAATAAGCTATCCTATCCGCCATACCCATTACATGATGACCCATACTCAACATATTCCTTCCAACTAGGATCAAATAGGTATGTGAACCTCCATGAGTAATTTCACTATACTCTGAGAACATTTGATTATAAAAATCCTGTAAATTATTATAATTCTTAGTAGAACGTTTCAAAAGTTGTATATCTTCATTTAACAGAGCACCCACACCATCTTTAAGCATATTCTGCACAGTTTGTGACATGAACATGATATTTGGTGGTTTATGATATTTCACACCCCTATCTTCTGAGTCAATAGTATAACGGGCTATATAGGCAGAGAGATTATTCACCCTCTCAAGTTCAACTGATACCCTAAGTATAGCAGCACCCAATCGAAGATCTTTAGCAACTGGTTGATGTAATCCTAAAACTTTAAGACAACCATCCTCTATTCTATCACTATTATTATTAATTTCATCAGTAGACTTTATCAAATCTCTAGCTAAATCTACATCATTATTAATAAAACTTTCAACTGATTTATCTATTCTAATAGTGGTTTCATTACTGTAAAGTAGAAGATCATCTCCTAAAGACCTTAATTTACCCTCCAGAACTACGTTAAATCTAATTTAAGTCCCCCCCATTATCAAAAAAATATTTGAAGACTTTACAAATTCATCCAAATCTACCAGTAATATAATCTTCTGTACGTTTATCTTCAGGTTCTATGAATATTTTATCAGTAAGTCCCTTCTCCACGATTGTACCATTTAAAAAAAATGCCGTATATTTGGAAACACGTGTAGCCTGCTGCATATTATGTGTCACTATGACAATAGTGTACTTATTCTTTAGATTATGTATTAAATCCTCTATCTTAGTGGTGGATATAGGATCCAATGCAGAACAGGGTTCATCCATCAGTATAACTTCAGGTTCCACCGCGATAGTTCTTGCTATACATAATCTCTGTTGCTGTCCACCTGAAAGGCTCATGGCAGATTTATCAAGATTATCTTTAACTTCATCCCATAATGCTGCTCCTTTCAAGCTACGTTCAACAACTTCTTGGAGCTGAGCCTTTTTATAGACTCCATGAACACGCATACCATAAGCCACATTTTCAAATATAGATTTAGGGAAGGGGTTAGGTTTTTGGAAAACCATTCCAACTCTTTTACGTATGTCCACTGCATCAATTTTGGGATCGTAGATATCCTCACCATCCAGTAGGATGGTTCCTTCTTTCCTAAAAGTAGAGATAACATCATTCATCCTATTTAAAGTCCTAAGGAATACTGATTTACCGGTTCCTGATGGTCCTATGATAGATGTCACTTCATTTTTAGGTATATCAATATTTACATCCTTTAGAACATTTGTATCATCGAAATATGTTTTTAAATCTTTAACTTGCATTATATTTTCCATTTTTACCTACCCATCATCTTTTTCGTGTATCTTTCCACTAAATAATTAGTTGAAAAAGTTATTACTAGAATTAAAATTACTAAAACAGCAGCAGTACCATATGCGTTTGGTAATGATATGCCTTCTGTAGCTAGTGTGTATAAATGCAATGGAAGAGGATCACCCCCATCAAATAAGGAAACTGGAACAGTTGTAGTAGCACCTACCGTATATAAAATAGCTGCAGTTTCTTCAACAGCTCTAGCCATTCCCAGAATAATTCCAGTTGTAATCCCTCCTATCGCAGCTGGAATTACTACTCTAATTACTGTTTGCCATTTAGAGGATCCCAATGCCATACTACCCTCTTTATAAGACTGTGGCACAGTTTCAATTGCTACTTCAGAAGTTCTTAATATGGTTGGTATAGCCATAAGAGCCAAAGTCAGACCACCTGCTAAAATACAAAATCCCATTTGTAAATATACTACGAAAAAAGCTAATCCAAATAATCCAAACACGATTGAAGGAACGGAAGCCAATGTTTCAGTTGCGAATCTTATTGTTTTTACAAATGTGTTCTCTCCAGAATATTCAGCTAGGTAGACTGCAGCTAGTACACCTAGAGGTGCGGCAACCACTAAGGCAACTATTGTTATATAAAATGTAGAGACAATACTTGGCCAAATACCACCAGCTGCCCCATTATCAATTGGATCTGTGAATAAAAATGTTAAATTAACTTGAGGTAATCCCACATATAGTAAATATCCTATAACCAATACTAGTATTGCAATAGCTAGAATTCCAACTCCCCAAAAAATGACATTCATAATTGAATTTGCATGTTTTGGAGGTATAATCCTATTCATGGTAAATCACCCTCATAAAACTCTTTTTCAATCTTTGGATAATATTCATAGATATCCTCCCCCAATAGTGACTCTCTGTCTATAATTAACCCAATTAACAATCAAAAGAAGGATGACAATAATTACTAATAATACTATTCCTGTGGCAAAAAGTGCATTATAATGGAGTCCAGTAGCTTCACCCATTTCAAGCGCTATATTGGCTGTAAGTGTTCTTACAGGTGAAAGAATTGAAGTTGGAATTAATGGCACATTTCCTGCAACCATAAGCACTGCCATAGTTTCACCAATAGCTCGACCCATACCTAAAATAACACCAGTTATAACTCCGGGTATCGCTGCAGGAAAAATTACATTTTTAATTGTTTGCCAGTGTGTTGCTCCCAATCCTAATGATGCCTCCTTATACTCCACTGGAATGGATCTCAACGCATCCTCAGATATGCTTAATATAGTGGGGAGAACCATAACAGTTAAAATTAAAGATGCTGTTAGAATACTAAAACCACTGCCTCCAAAATGTGTTCTCATAAATGGTACAAGGACAATTAAACCGAAAAATCCATAAATTACAGATGGAACACCTGCTAATGTTTGAATAGTTGGTCTTAAAATTCTTCTCATGGTTCTTGGTGCTACTTCCGCTAGGAACATCGCCCCTAAAATAGATAAAGGCACAGCGAATAATAAAGAAACAGCTACTACGCTTAATGTACCTATAATCAAAGGAAAGATTCCGTACAGTCCATAATCGGGATTCCAAATCAGTCCAAAAACGAAGTTTATAATTCCAATAGTGCCCAATGCAGTGTAACCTTGGCCAACGACGAAGCCTATAATAGCGAGTATTATAACAACGGATGAAACAGCTGCTATTAATAATATTTTTTCTACAAAAAATTCTTCCCAATTCCTTGCCATGCTTGCTACCTCTCAATTAATTTCTTTAAGTTCAATTCTAGAATTATGATAGTTATTATCCTACTAATCTTTTTTACTTTAAGATTAAATTTCTCCAGCACGGATGACATAGGATAATCCATGGTAAATGTAAAAATGAGTATTTAAGGAGAGCTGTTTATATTTCTAGGTTATGAAAAATGTTTTAAACCCATATAGTTTAAATTTCTAGTTCCTACGTAGTATAATCTCCCATACTCATAATGATCGTGAATGTTATTCCTATAAAATATATGTTCAATTTTTTTTATCATTTAAATTAGAAGCATATTTAATGTTCCTAAATATAATTTCAAGAAAAATAAAATATTTTTTTATTAAGCTTTCTTCTGTTTTTTTACACCTTTCATGTCCGTGTAATATGTTATAGTTATATAGGAAGATTTTCATTCAATAGAATCTCCAAGTTATTAATCGTTGCAAATTTCAATATAAATTCACTTTTAAATCATGAAGAAAACTTGTGTAATCATAAACACCTACAACAAACTTTTTTTTAATATTTTTCAACTAAAAAAAATAGGAAAAAGTGGTTTTTAACCACTAATCTAAAATATTTCATTACAGGAATTTTATTTTTTAACTAGTTTATGAAGTCGGGCCTACAGGCACTGCTCCACTTTGCTGAACTATTTTCTGTCCTTCAGGACTTAAAATCCAGTTAATGAATGCTTGTGTCTGACCTGTGGCATTTCCTTTAGTTAATAACAGGAATGGTCTTTGAGTGGTGTATGCGCCACTTGCAACTGTTGATTGTGAAGGAGCTACTCCGTTAACTTGTAATGCTTTTACAATACTAGTTAATGATGCTAAGGAATCGTAACCTATTCCATTAGGATCTCCTGCAACAGCTTGGAAAATAGCGTTACTGGAACTTTGAACTACAGCACTACTTGTAATGTTACCACCGCCCATTATTAAACTTGTGAATGCACTTCTGGTACCTGAACCTGCTTCTCTTGTGTATACGTCAATTTTTGCATTGCTTCCACCAACCTGACTCCAGGTGGTTATATTTCCAGCGAAAATAGATTTTATTTGACTACTGTTTAGAGCACTAACGTTGTTTGATGGATTTACTACGATTACTATACCATCGTTAGCTATTGTATACTGAGTTATTGATGGTCCTGTGTAATTTGCATTTGCTGTGGAGTTTGACAATTTAGATGAATATGTTCCTATATTTGCTGTACCTTGTTGAACATCTGTTAAACCTACAGCGGAACCTCCACCAGATACAGTTATGTTAACTTTAGGATTTTCCTTATGGTACTGCGCAGCTAAAGTTGTTATAACTGGTTGTACTGAAGTTGAACCTGCTATGGTTATTTTTGATGGTTTGGTAAACACACCTGCATATGCTGCAGCGGCTACTACTATTACTATTATCACGACTATTATGCCTATTATATAACTTAATTTAAAGTCCATTAAATCACCTCACGCTTTACTAAACTTTCATCGATATATAAATGTTACTATTTAGTGTATATAACAACACAAAATGTGATATAAATTCCAATTTCTCATGATACAATAAAAATTATTTAGCATATGATCACATTTTATGATCTTTATTAGACTAAATGGTTAAATTTAAATATTATTAGTTTGGAATAGAAAGGTACTATGATAACCGAGGAAGTATTGAAGGGTATATTTCAACCCAAAAATCCGAAGTGGAAAACATCCATAACCAAAGTGGAGCCCAATCGACTAATCACAAGGGGTTATCCGCAAGAAGATTTAGTGGGTAATATATCCTTTCCTGAAATGATATATCTACTCATAAAAGGTGAGTTACCTCCCCAAAATCAGGAAAGAATGCTGCAAGCCGTGCTAATATCTTTTTGCGACCATGGAGTTACACCTCCTAGTACCCAAGCTGCCCGACTAATGGCCTCAGCAGGATCCCCTGTAAACGCATGCTTAGCTGGCGGAATCCTCGCTTTCGGTGAAAATCATGCTGGAGCCATAGAAATTGCCATGAAAACATTACAAGAAGGTATTAAATTAAAAGAGAATTCTGAAATCTCTATAGAGGATTTAGCAGATAAATTGATCAACTCTTTTTTAGATAATGGTAAAAAAGTTCCAGGATTTGGTCATAGATATCATAAAGAAGATCCCCGTGCACCCCGACTTATGGAACTTTCAAAAGTATACAATTGCTTTGGAGAACATAGTGAACTAGTTTTGACTATGCAGAATCTTATGTTTGAGAGGAAAGGAATCAAAATGAACATAGATGGAGCAAATGCTGCAATATTATCAGATATAGGATTTAGTTGGAGGGTTGGCTGTGGATTATTTATAATAGGAAGGATACCCGGTATTCTAGCACATGTTGATGAAGAAAAATCTAATGAAATACCATTCCGTAAGATTTTTGACTTGGAAGATATAGCTGAAGACTTAAATTCACCTTACATTAACTCCAATCCTATTAAATGAATAACTATAATTTAAAATAAATATTATAATTTCAAATAATCTTATTTTTAAATATAATTTAATATATTAATTCTCACTTCTCTAAAAAAAATTATTTTATGTTATAAAAGTTTTAAATTGGAATTTAAATTTCTTCATTCTTTTATAATTTGATAGAAAATTGCTACCCGGAAGGACATGACTATAATTAATATTGTTATCTAATTCCTTTATTTAGTGTACAATTTACATTCTTCGTCTGAAACGCTCTGGAGTAGTGGTTCGTGGGATGTTTCGATAAAATTCTCCTGCAGTGTCAACTATTTCCACTGATATGTCCCCAATTCTTTCAAAAGCTTTAACTACTCTTGATAATGAGAGGTAATATGTAGAACGGTCTTTGTCCATGATATCATCCTCAGCCATTTGAGTGGCTATATTATTTAGAGCTTTCTTCTGTAATTCATGAATTTTTTCTTCATAGTCCATTATTTTATCCTTTAAATCTAATTCTTCGTTTAAAAACGCTTTCATACTATATTTTAACATTTTACGAGATGTTTTGAACATTGATGCAAGTGTTTTCTGCATTTCTTGATCTACTTCATAGCATCCGCTTAAAACAAAGTTAGCGATTTGTGAAGTGTGATCAGCTATACGCTCTAGATCATAAGCTATTTCACCGAAAACCATAGTTTTACTGAATTCTGAATAGGGATTTATAGAGATAACTGTATCCACTGATGAACGAACTTTTTCATGCATATTATTTGTAATATAATCTAATTTAAGGGCTTCATTAGCTAGATCATCATCATATTTAACAAAAGCCTCAAATGATAGGTCAAATTGCTGGCAGACTTGTATTGCCATGCTTTTTAGCATATCTTTTATAAGAAAACTCCCCGCATTCTCCCTAGATGTTGGTTCCTCTTGGAACATCTCAGAAAATTCATCAAATTTTTTTAAATCTAAGATGTAAGCTCTTTTCACAACTCCTCGTTTAACAAGGGGCTGAAGAAGTTTAGTAACATACCTTCGGGTCAATCCTAATTTATCCGCAATTTCATCCTGAGTAGAGGGATTTTCATAGAGTATGACATCCAGTACCGCCTTAAGCGTACTATTTTTAGCCTTTTTGGTCATGGTTATCACTAATCAATTCATTATGATTTATCATCCTTATTATCTTTATCTTTGTCCTTATTAAGTATAACAGTAACTGATTCTTTAGTTATAGCAATTATAACATAAGTAATAGCTACAATAATTATTACAGAAATTACTTCTTTTAACTGGTAGAATAATGGGGCATATAATTGTACAATGGAAGAACTAACATCAATAAAACCTACTAAAAGATTTATAACCCCTATCACTAGTAATAGATAACCGTAAAATTTCTTAATACTTTCTGGCTGTATAATAGGATATAATCCCATTATTATTAAACCTATTCCTATAATTTTGAAAAGATTATCACCAGTAGCACTTTCTAGGGCAGCAAATATTTGCTCTGGACTATTATAAAGCGATGATAATAGATATATAACTTCAATAATTAATATTATTACGAGAGGAAACACATAAAAAATTTCTCTCTCAATTCTCTGCGTTTTAATATTTTCTACTGGTTCTTTGACAATATGAGAAATCACTTGATATAACATAGAACATAATACAGTTCCTATAACTGTTCCACCTATACCTAGTTTAATAGTAGCATAAGCCGCCGTCCCAGCGATTACTCCTGCCATTATTACATCTAATAGTTTTGACATCCGTTATCACTTAAAAAACCAAAAAGGAATTAAATATTTCATTCTATGATCAGATTATTCAATTTTATTCTTAAAAAAAATCTTATAAGAAAGTAGTGTTATTAAGATCATTTTAAATCTCAAAAAAATTTTTAGTTATTTTATATTTGCATCTATAATCATAAAATAAATCCTATAAATAAGATTTTTAATTTATTATATAAAAAACTTTACCAATTACTTATAATAAATTATGTTTATATGAACAAATATTAAATTCATCACTTTCCATTTTAACAGAATAACGTGCTAGTTCTTTTTTATACCCAGTTTCCGTATTTATAAGGTTTACATATACATTTCCATTATCAATAATTAGATGATTATAACAAGGGTAGGTTTCTCCCCGTAGTTTTCGAGTGGTGGCTGTGCCAGAATTTAGGGTTACCATATTTTCAATAACCCATACATTAGGAACATGTTTATGACCATTTAATACGAAATCAACACCATAATCAATAAATACTCTGAGTAAATCACCTGAATCAAGTAAAATATTTCTTTCACGCCCAGTTTGAGGTATTGGTAACAGATGATGATGAAAAGTGACTATTTTACAAAGATCATTGGGTATCTTATCGAGCTCAGATTCCAACCAGATTAGTTGATCTGTACCGATTTGGCCGTCATTTAGATCTGATTGCGAAGAATCTAAACCTACTATAGCAAATCCTCCATTTTTATCTATTTGAGAAAATTTTCTCTCTCCAATAAGCCTTTGAAAATGGATTAATCCAACATTTCGTGCATCATGATTCCCCGGTATGACATGCACATTGGTTACGGCTTTCAGTTCATTTATAAAATTTGCAGCATCCTCATATTGATGTAAATATCCATCAGTAGTTAAATCTCCACATACAATTATCAGATCAGGATTTTCATCTTCAATCTGTTTTAAAGCATTATCTTTTAGACTTGTAGAAAATGTTACATCACCAAAATGAATGTCTGATAATTGAATAATTTTTCTTTCCATTTTCAGGTACCTCAAAAAAAAATCTTCTTATATAATATTAAATATCTTTAATTTAAAAAAAAAGCCTCAGGGGGGATTCGAACCCCCGACCTATGCCTTACCAAGGCATCGCTCTACCGGCTGAGCCACTGAGGCATGAAAAAATTATTTTAATTATTTTCCATTTATGAATAAATATTTCTAGAACATTAAAAGATTTTAGAACAGTTATAATGATATTAGTGCAGGGGATGGGATTCGAACCCACGTAGGCCTACGCCAGAGGATCTTAAGTCCACCCCCTTTGGCCAGCTCGGGCACCCCTGCATTACAACGTAATTATGTTAACGTCCTATATTAACTTAACGGTTCAATACATTTATCCTTTTATAACAATCCTAAGATAAAAGAACATATTAAACAATAAAGAGTAAACTAAATTTAAAATATTTAATCTTAAACTGAATATTAAAAAAATTTATAATAAGTCGTTGAAAATTCAGGTGATTATAACGATTAAAAGAATAATCATTACTTTATTATAGATTTTATGATTTTTAAAGATGTTAACCTAAGTTATATAATTATATTAATTCAATATACATATAACAATTTTGTATTCTAAAATTCAATCCAAATAGTTTTCCAATTTAAAAATAAATTCTATTCAAATAAAGGATGATATGAATGAAATATCTAATTGAGAACTGTGGATGCTGCGGTGCATGCGTTGCTGTATGTTCTAATAAACTATTGGAACTCAATGAAAACGAGATCATTATTAGAGAAGGTTGTGACAATTGTGGAAGATGTGAGATAGTTTGCCCTCTTGGAGCGATAATCATGGAGGATTCTAATGAAGTATGACGTGGTTGTTGTAGGGGGACGCATTGGAGGATCAATCTCATCCCTATTTGCATCAAAAAATGATGTCGATGTTTTAATGATTGAAAAACGACAGGAAATAGGAAGCCCTGTACAATGTGCTGAAGGAACCACTTTTTCAACTTTTGAAACCCTGGAGATGAAGCCTTCTAAAAAATATATATGCACTGAGATAATGGGAGCTCAAGTTCATGCCCCAGATGGGAGTTCTTTCAGAGTAAAAGAAGGAATGACAGATGGTAATATTTTAAATAATAAAACAATTTCTGAGGGTTATGTTTTAGATAGAAGGGTTTTTGATAAATATCTGGCTATTGAATCCGCCAAAGCCGGGACGGATTTAATGGTTAAAACCACTGTAAAAGATTTGATAAGAAAAGAAGGTAAAGTCTGTGGAGTCGTGGTCAAACATTTAGGTGAAACCATTGAGATAAAAGCTGATGTAGTTATTGCTGCAGATGGCATAGAATCTAATTTAGCATATAAATCAGGTTTAAACAGCCTTAAAAATCCAGATGATATATGTTCTTGTGCTCAATATGAATTAGTAGGTTTAGATATTGATCCTAACTTATTAGAATTTTATTTCGGCAGATCAGTCGCGCCTGGAGGGTATTCATGGATATTTCCCAAAGGAGATGGCATCGCTAATGTTGGTGTAGGGGTGAGAAACTCAACTGAAACTGCTTATTATTATCTAAAAAAATTCGTTTCAAAATTTAACGCTACCCCTGTTGAACTTAATATAGGGGGAGTTCCACTTTCCGGACCTATGGATAAAACTTATAATGACGGATTTCTAGTTGTGGGTGATGCTGCTGGACAAGTTGATCCTATTACTGGTGGAGGGATCCATATAACTGCCTCATGTGCCAGAACAGCTGGTGAGGTTGCAGCAGAAGCAGTAAAAGTTGAGAATGTTTCTTCAATGTTTCTGAGGAGGTATGATGAACTATGGAGAGATGAATTTGAAGATGATTTAAAAATTTCATTTAAGTTGAGAAAATCATTTGATAAATTAAGTGATAGTGATATGAACGCTCTAGCAGAATTTTTTGGTAATAATAATTTGGAAAAAATATCAAAATTATCTACTCTCAAATTCTTAAGTAAACATCCTAACCTTTTAAAACTTTTAAAAGGGCTTCTATGAAAATTTTTTAATTTTTATATCCTTATATTTCATTTAAAATAATATTTAAGTTTATTATTAATAATTATATATTAAATTTGATTAAAAAAAATTATATTCTGCTGAAACTATTATTTTTCATTAATTGTGGAATTTGTTGGTGAGGGCATGGATTTGTCTGATGAGATGTCTAATCCAGACATACGATATATGGAAGAAAAAAATGATATTGATGGTTTGATTAAAGCACTTAACCATGATGAATATCTTATACGTAAAGAAGCCGCGAGATCTCTTAAAAAAGTAGGTGATGAAAGGGTGGTTGAACCTCTAATAATGTCTTTGAAATATGAAGAGTGGCAAGTTCAACACATACATTTAAACGCTGTGAGAGAGTATTCAGCAGAAGCTTTGGGTATAATTGGTGATAAACGCGCTGTAAATCCTCTTATAAATGCTATGAAGGAAGATATTGATGATGATGTTCGATGGAAATCCGCCTGGGCTTTGGGGAAAATAGGTGATGAAGATGCAGTTGATTCACTTATCGAAGCGTTGAATGATGATTGTTGGACGGTTAGAGAAAATGCAACAAAGGCTTTAGGTAATATAGGCAGTTTAAAAGCTGTTGAACCTTTAATTATAACCCTTAATAGTGATGAGTGGCGATTGAGAAAGTATGCAGCAGCTAGCATTGGGAAAATAGGTGATGAAAGAGGTGTAAAACCGCTTTTAAATATGTTAAATGATAATGATGATGATGTAAGCCGTAGCGCTATAGATGCACTGGGAAATATGGGTGATATGGCATTCAAACCTCTCATGGAGTTATTTAAAGAGGATGATGATTGGTATATAAGAAGTAAAGCTGCAGAAGCTCTAGGAAATATAGGTGATATAAGAGCCGTAAGAACATTAATAGATGCTCTCTCGAATAAAAAGAAAAAAGATAGGAATAGATTTATTCGCGGGAGAGCTTTAGAGGCTTTGGGTAAAATAGGTGATATAAGGGCGGTTGATATTATCACAATCGCCTTGGATGATAATATTTTATTTGTCCGACAGAAAGCTGAGGACGCACTGGAAAGAATTAGATTATCACAATCTCATGAGATAATCCATTTTGATGATGGAGAGATTCTATTTGATTACCCTATAAATTGGGATATAAAAACAATAATTAATGAAAAGAAGATAGTAAAAGGGATTTACGGAGAGAATGTAACCTTTACTATAAATAGAGGAATAGGGATTGATGAAAACTCACTAGATGAATTTATAGATATATTGAAAGAAGCTTTTATACTCCAGAATATACGCGTTATATCGGAAAAAACATTGAAAACCGGTGAAATGGAAGGTTGTTTAATAACCTGTGAAAACCTTGATTTATACAATATATTGATTATCGCAGGTTTCAAATTGTATGAACGAATTTATTATCTTCAGTTTTCGATTGAACCTGAATTATTTGAAGATGTCCAAGAAGATATTAATCTAATAATTAATAGCTTCTATATACTTAATTAATTAATTATAATAGATTATCATGTAAATAATTCTTCTCACCATAGTTAAATAAATCATAGGAGTGATTTAAGATTGAAATCAATAAGCATCCCTGATAAAATTATAATATCCACCTACAAAACAGATAAACTATATTTCTCGGTTGGAATTTCTAGTTCAACTAATAAAATAATTGGAATATCTATTCCACAAGATAAACTGAATGAATCTGTGGCCGAAATTTCAAGTCGGTGTCAGGAATATGAAATATCTAATGATTATATAGAGACAGCAAAAAACATATCAAGAATTTATAAAGGTGAAAATTTTACTTTTGATTTAGAAATTCTTGATTTAGAAGTTCCAAAATCAAAAAATATAAAATCAGTAGTTAAAACTCCATTCGCGAGAGATGTTCTCATTCAAACTTCGAAAATTCCTTTTGGTGAGGTTAGAACATATAAATACATTGCAGAGAAACTTGGATCCCATGCTTATAGAGCTGTTGGAACCGCTCTAGGAAAAAATCCATTTCCAATAGTTATTCCTTGTCATAGAGTTGTAAAATCCAATATGAAAATTGGAGAATATCGTGGTGGAAGTGAAATGAAAAAAGAAATATTGGAAAATGAAGGAGTCAGACTAAAAGGCTATAGAATAATTTAATTCAAAAAAAATTTAATCTTGATAAAGTTTCATAGCTTCTTCAAGTACATATGCAAATGTAATATCCTTTTTAAGATCATTAAGCTCTTCAATTGAGAATATTTTAAGTACATTATCTTTACAAGCTTCTACACAAGCAGGTATTATGCGATCCGAATCCATGCATAAGGTACACTTTTGCATAGATTTTTTTTCATTATCTATTAATAACATTCCCACCGGACATGCTATCATGCATAATCTGCAAAGTATACATGCATTTTCATCCACAACCAACGTGCCATCTTCTTCTTTTATAGCACCCGTAGGACATATACGGGCGCAGGGAGCTTTTTCAGGATGACAATGAAGGCAGAAAATAGGGATTGTACTGGTTTTTTTAGCTCTAGAAATGCCATGTTCCTTTTTACAGGCGTTGATACATTCCTGACATTCAGTGCACATTCTAGGATCTATAACCATTAACGTTTTCATGTTTATTATCACCCCTTATTTTTCAACTTCAATAAAAAATCAGCTACTGCGGATGAATCCCTAGGACCTACTAGAACTTCCCATCCACTTTCATCCTCTATTTCACCACTTATGGATGCTGCGAGTCCGGGTACAATGAGAGTTCTAGTTTTTACTTTATCCTCTATTTTTGAGTGTTTTATAATGTCTGTAACAGATTTACCGTTGAATTGATTGCCTGCTATTGATACATCTACAGCTCTTCCTTCAGTATCTAATACTAGAAGGTAGCAGTTGGCTTTGCCAGATTTAAGATCACCCTCTACTGTATAATAAGTTAATGCAAAGTTGGTTGTGAGTAGAACTGGTGAGTTTTCATCAACTTCTCCAAATTCGTAGAGCCCCGGATCAACAGCTTGAGGCTTACGTGGATCTGTGTAGAGACTTTGTCGCAAAGTTAACATAGGTATCAATTCCCATATGTTAGTTCCATGTACTATTAGAATGTCAGCGTATTTATTCATAAGAGTAGCAGCTATAGTTGCTTCTTTTATTCCGCCTTGCACATCATCCTTCTCGTAAAGCCAGGTAACTGCTGGCACGCCAATAATTGGGAATCGGAAATCTTCATCATTCTCCTCTACTGCTAATCTTCTAATCATAACAAAGTTATCAATAGTATCTCCTATACCATTACCGACGTAAGTGCTGGGATCCAACACTATATCCTTGATGCCTTTTGCACGTAAGGTTCTGGAAAGTTCCTTCATCTTTTCCAGATCATTGTTCACAAAGAGAGTGATGGGACATTCGTATTGAATAGCTAGATTTGCCATATCTTCCAAATTATTTTCTGTAGCAGCGTATAAGAGAGGTTTTTCATCACCCACCACTTCCAATGCAGCTTTCATTGCTTCCGGATCCATTGAACAAAGCACCAAGGGTAACTTTGATTTCTTAAGTTTTCCAGCGGTTTCAGCAAATTTTTCTTTGCTTCCTGATGCGTTTCTAAGCGCTATCGCATCTAATCTTAGTTTTTCACCAGTTCTCTCAAATTCTACTTCTTCTATCGTTTTAACTCTATCTTGAAAAGCCTTATCATCCATGTTATCGCTTACATCTATAACTAATGGTGTTTGATTGTAATATGTTAACTCGTATCTATAGAGTACCTCATCACCACCAAGAGTTGCAGTTTTATCTCCTGTACCAAAAGTTATCTCCCTAACTGCGGGTGCAAGTAGACTTTCAAGTTTTTCTAATTGATCTGATTCTAATTCAGTGCATAATTCAATTTGCGTCTCCTTTTCTGAGAGTTTAGTAGCGAATGCCATACAAGATGCTTCGCCACATATTTCACAGTTGGTTTGTGGAAGTAGTCTGTAAATATCCATTGCTGTGACTTGCAATTTTTTTAACCTCCTTTTATACTCCAAGTTCCGTTATCCAGTTTGAAATGTTTGGTACATCGGTTTCAAGATACTCTTTAGTGAATGTGGATCCTATCTCACTTAAAAGCTGCACAGATGATGGATGAAGCATCATAAATATATCTACTCCACATAGCATCATGGTTAATCCAGTAAATATCTCCCAAATAGGCCCCCGGTAATCTGTGGGTCCCCATTCATCTTTTTTCATCCAAGCCTCACGTGAACCCCAGGCATTAGTTGTACCAGATGACATCGGCATCTGTAAATCTTTATCACCCTTTAATGCCGCCAATCTAGTCCTAGTTATAACATCGATAGAAAATTCAATTCCATAACCCAGTGCACATGTAGTGGGATCCATAACAATATCTTCCTTAGTTAATCCTTCCTTCATAAGGTACTTGTTAAGAGTTTTTTGCATATTAATATCTGTAATGGCCCATGATAGTACTGCATGATTATAATCCATAGCAGCTTTAGCTACTTTCCTATAGTCGAGATCTAGGTTCGCAGATGCTAGAAGACATCTTTCTCCCTCTGCAGCTGCTGCTGCAGCTTCAAGAACTTTAGGATCCTTTTTTGGGTCCCCTGATCCTCCAATCACTAGAGGTACATCCACGGCCTGGAGCACTTCTTCAATATCAGCAGCCGCCTGCCGAGGTGTTTTATCCATGACTTTTGGACCGGTTCCAATAAGATGTATAGTTACCATATTGGCCCCAAAATCTTTAACAGCCTTTTTAGCCCAGTCACCAGGATGATCCATCACATCAGAGAAGTGTTCCCTGATAGGTCGTGGCAATCCTGGCATAGGTATATCAAAAACATCAAATGTTACTACTGGAGGATTTGGCTGTGGTTCTTCAAACCGATATAATGCTTTTTGACCCCCTAATAATATAGGTTTTCTAGTACCAGCCCCCAATTGGACCTCTGCCACTTCACCAGGATAATCATGGACTGGTAGCTCAAAGGGTTGTGAAGGAATTAATTTTTTAGTTATTACTTCTGCCTGTTTTTGAACTGCCCTTTGCACTAAGGGCATCAGTTGAAGTTCTAATTCGTCAATATCCAATTTAAATTCATGTAGTTCTATGGTGTCCGTTTTTTCAAGTAGTTTAAGAAGCTGTGTCATTTTATCCATTTATAGCCACATCCTTAAAAATTTCAAATTATTTATTATAACTTAATTTAATATTTGAGATACTATCTTTGATATAGTTTTGACAGGATTGGAATCAACAGGAAGAGTAATAAGTGATTTACCCTCTATATCATATTCAGTTACTTCAGCATCGTCATAGATTACTCCAATGACATTTAGTCCTGTTTCAACTGCTTTATTTCTAATTAAATCTTCATTTTCTTGTTTAACTCTGTTTAATACCAAGAAAATTTTCTGAAAGTTTATATCTAATTCACTGGAAAGTTTTCCAATTCTTTGGGCTGTTAAAAGCCCTCTTTTTGATATATCTGAGACTACCAGCATGACATTCACGTTCTGAGTAGTTCTCCTACTAAGATGTTCTAATCCTGCTTCGGTGTCTATGACTATGAAATCATAATTAGAAGATAATGTTTCTATTATCTTTCGAAGCATATTATTCACAGCACAGTAACATCCACTTCCTTCTGGTCTTCCCATGACTAATAAATCAAACTCAGGTGATTCTACCACGGATTCCATAATCTTGTAGTCCAAAATATCCCATTTATTCATCCCTACTGGTATTTCACCTGCCGCAGTATCTTGTTTAAGTTCTTCTCTGATGTCTCCCACAGTTTTCTCTATCTCTAATCCTAATGCTTCCGGAAGATTGGAGTCTGGATCAGCATCTATTGCCAGTACATCTTTACCTGTTTCGGAGAGAATCTTTATTAAGAGAGATGATACGAGAGTTTTACCTGTTCCGCCCTTACCACTTACTGCTATTATCACTGGAACACTCCATTAAAATGGTCATAAAAAAAAATTTAAATTTTTTTTTAGAAGATTATATCTCTAGAAATTGTATTTCATTCATAAATTTTTTTTATTAATTTTTAATCATTATTCTCTTTTTATTATCACCTTCTCGGCGTATATTTTAGCATTTTTTAGTGTAATTTTTATTCCTCTTGAAGTTGGAAGTGTCATTTCAGGAACATAAGCTACAGTAGATATTGAATCTTCTACTGTTTCTATTTCTTCTATTTCAGAAGATTTGACAGATTTTTCATCTTCTTCTATTTCTTCCGTTGAAACTTTTAACCGTTCGAGTATAGGATGTTCTTTTTCTTCAAGGAATATCCGTATTTCCTTGATACTGTTTACATCTTCTTCTGTGGGAATCTTTTCAATAAGATCTGCCGGAATATAATCTGCTAATTCGTCTTTTATCTCCTTAGGTAGCCATACTACTCTTTCATAACCACCATCTGCCTGTAAAAATTTAGGAGATCTCATATATTCTAAACTTAAGCCTGTAAATCCTTCCACCTGTTTTCCACCAGAGCATTGTCCAGCCATAGCTGAAAATGGTAATCCTAAAGGTGTTTCGCCTTTGAAATCCCGATCAACAATCCCTATTCCATCTAATTCTGGAATGTGAAATGCCACTGCTTCAAAACATCCACATGAAGTGTGAGGATATTCAAATACACTATGTAGATAAACTCGATCAAAAGTACCTTGTGAACGATCAGCTACTACTACGTTAACATTTTCATATTCACCTTTAACCTCATCAAGTATTTTACCTTTTTCTATTTCAAATATAGGTCCTTCAGGATCCATTTTTGCAGCAGCTCGGCAGTCAAACCAATTTATTGCCCCACAAAGAGCAGTTCTATCCGGTGTTACTACACAAACGTGGCTAGGTGCAAAAGATTGACACATCACACACCCATAGAATACATCTACATCCTCATCTGATAATTCTCGAGCTCTAGAATCTCTCTCTTCATATAATGATTTTGCATTTTCTAAGAAAACTTCAACATCAACTTTATCTGTTAGTATAGTAATTGATATTGCTTCAATTATTGGGAATTCTTCCCGGAATAATATAGATAATGCTTTAGCCAAGTGTTCTAATTTGAATCCAGCTTCTATTGCTTCTTTACTGACTCTACACCAAATCTGGTCTCTTTGATTTAAATGCATGAATCCTTTAACGTAGTTACATAGTTCATGGGTTCTACGCTCTATTACTCCTTCCAATTCCCTTTCTAATTTTTCACCCTGGATTTCTATTAAGATACCCAGAGGATAAATTTCTCCCTCTTTCATATCAGCTAATTCTAAACCTTTTACTTCTATTTTACCGTCTTCAACATTGTCTTTTACTTGAACTAGTTCTGCCCCAATAGATTTTGGACCAGCGAGCTCAACGAACATATTAGCTGATCTTATGCGCTCACCTTCATACATAGGACTGACGTCAACAGGTATATCCTCGAACATTGAATTCCTCCCATTTACCTTTTTAATCCCATTTCTTTAATCATTTTTATTATTTTAGTGAATATTTTTAATCCATCTTCATTTTTTCAAGATAGTTTAACCATTCTGCATCCTTCATATTAGGGAATGATGCATCAGCATTGGAATGAAAGTATTTACAAAGTGTAAGTGTCCTAAGTTTAGGTGCAAAGTGCTTAAGGGTGGATAGACCCTGTGAGGCAATGTAATAAATACAACCAATAAATATAACTAAATCATGTTGCCCTTCATCTTTCACACCATTCCAATCCGGGTCTTTTAGTAGGTTTATTATTTCAACTATCCCATAAGGTTTGGTTTCAATTCCTCTCTCATTAAATGCTTTGAAAGCATCTCCAGTGGTTACTATGGGTAGTTTCCATTTTTCAGAGATCTCAGTTGCATATTTAATTAGAGGTTCTTCAGCTGCACTGGGTCCCACAATCATTAACGGTCTCTTAGCTTTCTTAATCATCATTTTCGCTGTTTCAGGAGTTACTAATAAAGCCTGTTTTGGCCCGGCTATAACGGTCGGCTGCCAAGGAATAATTCTTTCACTCATTTAAATCACCATCCAATTGCGTTAATGATGGTTCTTGTGGTATTCTCCTTGGTTTCCAACCTTTTTCTTTCAAAATTTCCATGATATCTCTTTTATAGATTATTGGAATGTCTTTCTCCACTCTAACGAATTTATGAACATCATCAGGAATGACACCGAAATATTTCCTATGTAAATCAATGTAATGGTTCAATTTTAACTGGCGTCCTTTCGAAGTATCATTAGGTCTTATACAGAGTTTAGCAATCATTACTGTTGCTTCTTCCCTGTTTTCAGCAGCATACAAAAGATGTTCTGGTGCAGGTTCACCTTTTACCACTTCACCTATTCTTAAATCATTGATTTCCCATGTTTCTTCTTTATCTGTTCTACCTAAGAATAATCTCCTGTATTTAGAACCATGCGGTCCTAGTACAACCGGAATCCCCCAACGATTTACTCCAGTAGCAATTGCCACTGCTTTTTGAGAATAAGCACCCCAAGCAACACCACAGGCACCTACTCTGTTTAAAATGTAGTCTGCTATTTCTTCAAAGTTACCTTCCAATGTTTTTTTGGCAAATATATTGGCTATTTTAATGCAAGCCCCCGGTATATGGGCGTTTGAAACACAAGATCCTACGTTTACTAATCCTTTAGCTTCGAAATCACCACTGTATTTTTCATAAAGAGTTTTACCATCTTCATCCCGGTATTCACCTATGGTCATAGATCCACATCCACTGGTCACTACTATATAGTTCCTCTCTAGGAATTCCTTAGCCATCTTAGCCACGTCTTCCCCACCTTCGGGATAATTTGTGCATCCAACAAATGCTATAACGCCAGGTATATCTCCTAAAACGATAGGTGCGCCTACCCGCCTTATTTCAATATCCTGAATTGGACCTCTACCTGCTCTTACATTATATTTTTCATCTTTAACGTAGTGCTCACCGACTTTAGCTAGCATGGACATTAGTGGAAGGTCTCTTTCACAATTTTGTTCACATCTTCCACATGAATAACAAACATCAAAGTTATAGAGTTCAATGAATTTACTATAGTCACCTTTACCGGCTGCTACAACAGCATCCATCATTGGTTGACTGTTAGGACACGATCTAACACACCAACCGCATTCTGTGCATTCTTTAGCCATTTCGGTGATTTCATCAATATCCGGTAGTATTTTTAAGTTTTCACGGTCTTCAGCTATATTCATAGCCACCCTTGTGGCTACTTCACCTACCTTATCCGGGTCAAGTATCAATGCACCGTTTAAATCGCCTTTTACAAGCTGTGCGACTATTTTATCCGTGTCTTCTTTGGTCAGGTCTGGAAGTCCCAAGCATATTTTATCTGTTGTTGCAAGCACTACAGCATTGTTTTTATTAGCTTCCTCAAGAATGTCAGTTCTAACACATTGTTCATCTACAACTATAACGTCTGCAACACCACTTCTTACAAATTTTAACTGTTTTGAAATAGGGCCAATTACTTTTGCACTTTTATTATATCGCGTAATATCTAATGCAGCACAACAGATACCACAAACTTCAACTTCATCTTCAAGCTCTTCATTTTCTACATAATCAATAATACCTGATCCCGGAATAACATTATGACCTATACATAATATCACTGGTTTATTTCTGTCAATTGTTCCCATTCCCAGTTCCACTAAAGGTGCGTCTTCATCACCCTTAGGCATGTTAAGAGCTACAATCTGTGCAATGTCTCCTATTTCCATTCCAACATTATCCATTAAACCTGCATGTAAAGCCTTTGATTCAAAATCAATACTACTACCTTCCTGTCCTGTGTGACAAGCTGATAATAAATGTACCATTTGTTCCTCAATATAATCTAAGGCTTCTTTCAAGTCTCCTAAAGTTTCAGGTTTTTTACCAAGTACCACTCTCATTATCGGAGCTTCAATATCGATATTCATTCCGAGATCTATTGGTAAATCATCCCCATATTTTTTGGTTAAGTATTCTAAAAGATGTCTTGCATGGCCGGAATGGGCTGCTGAACCAATACAACATGCTAAAAGGACAGTTCGTGCTTGTTGAGCTTGTATATTAATGCCACAAGCTCCTTTTTTACCTGCAGTTAAATCACATTTTCCATAAGTGCATAAACAGCACATATCGCAGAATGGGGCGTAGAATGGCTCATATCTACTTAATAATTTCATATCCCATGATCTTAAATCTGTCAAGTTAGGTTTGGTAGTGGGACCTAGTGGTAATGATGGTTCTTCAGATATTTTGGATTCTTTTTTGGTTGTTTTTCCAGTTATGTCACCAATTGAAACTTTAAAACCTTTTGTCTTCCAAAAATTGTCTTTGAATATTTTTTGTTTCGATTCTTTTGATTTCGGCGCCACAATTATCACCAATTATTAATGATTTATAATGATGATTCTATCTTGATATTATATATAAGTTATGTGTTTTTTTCAAAGTTGTTTATTTGAAATGTTTGAAATGACTTCAAAGTCAAATAGGGCTAATTTAATACTCTATTTTTATATGAAAATAAATTTAGTAATATCATTTGTAATAATAATCAGCAAACTTTAGTAATACTGATAGTAAGGTTTATATGATAAAACTTAAGAATGTTTTATTAAAATTTATAGGGTTAAAAACAATGTATCCTTTAGTATTACACCCTATAAATAAAATTAAAATCAGAAATACTCATGTTAAATTATGATTATAACAATTAAAAAAAAATAATTCAAATGTTCTCTATAATAATATAACCAACCAAATTTTGGATTAAGTTATACCAGGGAAATCTGAATATGAACTAATAACTTCATACATTTGGTTCTAATCTTTTGATTATAAAAACCATAAATAACACTATGGCTGGAAAGAAAAATAAGTAGAGTATCAATAACACGATGGGCGGTAAAAAAGCACCCATAACTGTTGATGCAGCTATCAACATGATCATTGTTATTACAGGAAATAGTATTGCTACGAACATATAGATCATAGTAAATGAATTCAATTTTTGAGCGTAGTCTTTAAGCTTCATCCGTAACTCATAAGCAGTATCATCTGCTATAACACTTAGAGTCTTAGCAAGATCGCCTCCACTATTTAAGGTTCGGGTTATCTGATAAATTGCTCTTTGCAAACCTTCTGAATTTATTCTATCACTCATATCAATCAAAGCCTTCTCTGTAGTCTCCCCATATCTTATTTCTTCTAATGCCCGGGAGAATTCCTCAGAAAGAGGACCATAACCAGAAAGAGATATAGAACGCATACTGTCATGTAATCCCGTACCTGCACGTAATTCTGTTGCCATCTGCCTAAGAGCAAAAGGTATTTCTTTGGCTGCATCAGAAGATTTCTGTCCCTTCCTCATCTTAGGAAGAAAGACTACAAAAATGGCCATCATCAAAATAATAACTCCAAATATTAGGCCAATCATTAATCCAAAACCTAATACAACTAAAGCTAAAACTACAACTGCAAAGGCTATTACGCCCATAATAATGATCAATCTAGGATCTAATTCTTCTTTTTGTTCTTCCTTAAGAATCTCTTCCAAAGAAGCTTTTCGAAGTGCTTCTTTTTTATCCTTTTCATCTTCTATTTTCTCAGATGACACCGATTTTTTATCAACTAACTCTTTAAATAAAGCTATTTCTTCTTTATCCATCCTCATTCTTTTTATGGTTCGAGAAGGAGAATTGGATGGTCTAAATAATGATTTTGAATTGGATCCCTTGTCAATTTCTACCTTTTGTTCCATATCTGATTTTCTTCTAGATATTACATTCTCTGAATTTAATCCACTTATTTTATCTATTGGAGTTTGAATACCTTCACCAACTTTTCGGCTGGAATTAACTGTTAAATTACCGATTTTATTGAAAAACTTTTTGAGATCGAAAATCATTTATATCATTTTTTTCCTTTCATCAGTATTTAAAATTATTATTATGGTATTCTAATCAAATCTTAATCCAAAATTATAGGATCTCTGAATTAATATTTTTTTTACAGTGCTTCTTCCAACATACCATTTGGATCTTTATAGTAATTGTTTATACTCTGCCCCACTTCTTCAATGGATCGTATATTGTTATCTGCCATGTACTCTAATATTACTCTTCTTTTCTCTATTTCCTCTTCTATTTCTGTAATTCCAATCCCTCGTAATTCTGATATCTCCCTTAAAGTTTGACTAGCAATTCCCACATATTCAACTTTATCACTTATATTATTCCATTCAAAAACTCGGTTAAGTTGAACATTACCCTCTTCCATACCCACTACCTCAGCCACTTCAGTGACCCTCCTGATAGACCCACCTTCAGGCCTATACATCCTCTGCTGCATTATTATAAAATCAAGAGCAGGTATCATGATATTAGGAACATTCATAGGAGGATTTACAAGACGAGTTATAGTCTCCCGTGCAGAGTTAGAATGAAGTGTTCCCATTCCAGAGTGTCCAGTATTTAACGCTGTAAACAAGGTGATGGCCTCTTTACCCCTTACTTCCCCTACAATCACTCGATCAGGCCTCTGACGGAGGGAATTCTTAACCAAAGTATCCATTGTTAATTCACCTTTATCTTCGATGTTAGGGGGGCGAGTTTCCATACGCAAAACATGAGAGTGAGGAAGCTGCAATTCCAGAGTATCCTCAATTGTAATTATTCTCTCCCTTGGCGGTACAAATGCCGCTATCGTGTTTAAAGTAGTTGTTTTACCAGAACTAGTTCCACCCGCTATTATAGCATTACATGGCTTCACACCAAATCCATCAGTACAAACCCATAAAAAACCAGCCAAATGAGATGATAAAGTCTTAAAATTTATAAGATCAATAACAGTCAATGGATCTTTCCTAAATTTACGTATAGTTAAGGTAGGACCATCTGCAGATACTGGTGGAAGTGTAGCATTAACCCTAGAACCATCTTTCAATCTAGCATCCAATATTGGAGTTTGCTGATCTATTCTACGATTAGCCTGTCTAGCTATGACATCTATAATGGCCTTTATATCCTCTTCATCTTCAAAATCAATATTAGTGACCATCATTCCTATTTTACGATGGTAAACAAACACTTTTTTATGAGTCCCAATCACCATGATCTCTTCCAAATCATCATCTTTGATCATAGGATCTAGTTTACCATAACCTAACATTTCTTGTGAAATCTGAGCAGACAAACGATCCACATCTCGCACACCTTTAGTGCGGAGGAATTGTTTAACCTCAATTATAAAAGAATCTTCATCTACCTTGAAGTCTTCCTGAGCAACTGCAACTTCCACTAGTTTTTCCCTAATTTCATTAAAAAGTTCTTTTTCCTTATTTGAAAAGCTGGGTATACTAACGTTATAATTAGGTACTAATCCTTCTTCTATTATTTCCGCTTTCATTACATCGGAAACTTTTTTTACTTTTTTAACTTTTTTGGATCGTTTAGCTGGCTTCTTCATCATCTTATTTAATTTAAAAGCCTTATCTTCATCCAAACCAAAGTTACTCTTTTTAGAATTCTCAACTTTATCTATTTCAGTACTTTCTTCCTCTTCCCCACTATCGTCTGCAAAGTCTCCCAATAAATCTCTAATTATCTCTTTCCTTTTATCCTTCATAATTCTCAACTATTTATATTAAAGATATTTTATAATATTTAAGTATATGGACTTAAGATGTAAATGTGGAAGTGACTGCCTAAAGCCTGCTTCTCAAATTCTGAAATATTCTAAAAATTTATATTCATCCTGCAATAAGTGCTTAGAATTCAAACTGAAAAAATTCTCGCCATTAAACTCACAGTTAAATCTAAATAGTTTAGACGGAAATTTTGGAAAATGTTTAAATTGTGATAAACGTCATTTAGACATAGTAATGGCTCACATTTTGAAAATAATGATAGATTATGGATTGAAGGATAAAGAATCTAACCTTAGAGATGTCTGTGTGCCTCTTATTACGCCTGCTTATCCCACAAAGTCTGTTCCTTATCTTCCAGAAGACTCACTTGTTATACTTTCTGGAAAAATGGATGTAATATGTGCCAATGAAATATTAAAAAAAGTACCTGAAGTTAGGGGAGTTTTAAAAGGATATATGAATGATACTGTAGGTATTAAGAATTCTACATCCAATCCACACACATATGAAGTGCTAGCAGGCTGTGATGTTAGATGTGATATTATAAATACACCTTGGGATTTTGTATGCATATACAAATATCAGAGTCAAATACACATAGAGTTCCCAAAACCATTATCTCCAAAAATAAGGGGTTTAAAAAAAATTTTAGATGAATATGATAACCCAACAGTTCTTGACTGTACCTGTGGACCCGGTACTCTTGGAATAGCTGCTTTAAAGGCTGGTGCTAGGAAGGTTATATTCAATGATCTCTGGTATCCTGCTGTAGAAAATACTATAATTAACTTAAAATTAAACGGATATCCTTTAGAAGTGTCTAATAATAGAAAAGGTTTAATCGCAACTGGTAATAATTTTGAAGTTTATTGTTTGGATATTAAGGAATTGCCAACAGTCTTTAATAATCAATTTAATATTTGTCTGGTAGATACTTTCCCTAAAATTGATCCAAAAAAATTTGTAGAATCTGTTGAGGATATCTGTGAAGAAGTACTGATACTATAAATTTCATTTAAAAAAAAAATAAAAAATAAATGTCATGTTAAAAATAATAATAAATCTAAATTTGAAGAGTGATAAATCTAATAAAATATATTACATTAGTCTTCTTACATCCACTACTTCTACACTGCCTACATTTTCAATTTTAGATAGTGCTTCTTCAACTTTCTCTGTTCCACCTTCAATATCACCTACAACTACCATTACATTAAGTGCTATTAAACCAAAAGCTATAGGCTCTTCTTCAATTTTATGAAGTTCGACTTCTTCAGGAATTGATTTTTCAACTTGTTCTTTTATTTTTGCAATATCAATATCAGGACTATCAGGCATTAATTTTATAGTTGCTAATACTTCACCCATATTTTTGAACCTCCCAAAAAAAATTCTATTCTATATTAATATTATTAATTCATTTAATATGATTTATTTAAATCATAAAAAATAGTATAAAATTTAAACAATTTGAAATAAGGAGTTTAAGGTCCTTTAAATCCACATTTGCATGTATAGAGATGACCGAAAGTTCTGCATTTCTGACATCTGTAGAGTATAGTTTCACATTCTGGACATTCAAATTTAACACAAGTCTCTACAGGTGATATTTCTTGTTTACATGATGTACATTCCATTTTAGTCATTTTTTAAGTTCCTCCAATAAGTGTATATTTTGTTTTATCGACATTATTAGCGTCAATTATAGAAATAACCCTTTCAGGGTGTTTTCCATTAATAACATAGCAATTTAATTTGAATCGGATTAAAAGCTCTCCTAAAACTTCATCAACCGATGTTTCACCAAAATCTAGTAATTTTTTTGCATCAATATATTTGATGAATTCCGCCCCATCCTGAGATGGCTGCCGAGTATATATTCCATCTACATCTGTTGCTATTAATAGTTTAGCCTTTAATTGATGTGCTATGTAAAGGGATATTGAATCAGAAGTAACACTCCAAGAATGCTCCAAGGAATTCTGATGCCCCATTAATTTTGAAGGCATCAAAATTGGAAGTTTTCCTTCATCTAAAACTTTTTGAGCAATTTTAAATGAATAAACTACTTCTGCATCATCTAGTTTATCAGCTATAAGCATTCCCAAAATATCCATGCATAGTATAGCGCTCCTATGTGTAACTGTATTTGAAAAACCTATGTTTATATCATAATCTCTTAAAAGATTTGCAAGCGCCCCTCCTCCACAGATAATGATAACATCTTTACCTACCAGATTTTTGCATAGATTAATTGCATATTCTGGGAAAAGACTTCCACCAACCTTAATCACCCATTTCATAATCTATTCAATCCATTTTTAAATTTTATTTAAGTAGTTTAAACTCTCCAGTTATTTTATCTATTTTTTCATCTTCGTCTGGACCTATTCCTAGGCAAGTGATGGTTGACTCAGGTAATTCAGTATGACCCGCATCTTGAACCATATAGTATGAGATATCAGTTGCTTTAATTAATTCATAAATTTCAAAAAGCTTTTTTATATCATTCACTTTGACTACTACTTTTTTTTCACCTTCTCTTTCCCATTTTTTTATTATTTTATCATCTGCACGTTTATAAGAGCCCAGACTAGCATGACAAGCCTGTGCAGCTATTTTACCTTTACTAATAGAGAGATCACCTCTCATAATAATTACTTGTTTCATTTTTTCCTACACGCAGATTTAATAATATAATTTTTTAACGTAGTTACAAATCAGTTTAATAATTATAATTCAATAAAATTATTAAATATTTTTTTCCTATAATTTAATTTAAATAATTCTTTTACCCATCCGGTCTGGATCTACAGAGTAAACTTCTAAGCCCGGTATTATAACCCTCACCACTGGTATTTTGATATCATTACGAGTTAAATTCACGTATAAAATCTTTTTGAAACCGTTTTTTGTAATTAAATTAATTGATGCATTTATATTGTTTTTAAAAGATTTTCTTGATTTATCTTTGATTTGTGAAAGATTTATCATCTTAGTCGACTCACCAAACCAGTGTTTATTTATTTTCTTCATACGATTATAACCTGCTTTCCTCATTAAAACAGCCCGAGTGGTGTCTTCCCTTGTTCCATGAATTTGAGTAGCTCTACTCTGCGCAACTTCAGTAAGCGCCCTTATTGCTGCAATTTCTGGATCAAGATGAGTGCCTATCCCTAATGTTAATAAAGCAGGGTCTTTAAGTATAGTATCATCTGAAACAGCAGCCATAGTGGTGATATCAATATCTGCAGTTAAATCTATCAATTTAACTTCAATCCCCATAATAGAGAATTTATCCAATATATTTCTAATCAGAGGATTATTTACCTCTTCACAATTCACTTCACTTTTAGGTTTCTTTTTTGCCTCAAAAATACTCCAAGCATCCCTTTCTACCACTTCCATAATTCCATGGAATATAGCTTCTTCGATATTATTTCCAGATGCTAATCCATTTGTATTAGATTTGAATAATGAAATACCTTTTAAAGGAATGTAAGGATGGTATACAGCATTTGCTGGAACAAAATATTCCTTATTATCAGTTATTTCCACTGCTTTAACCCAATCTATTTGAATTTCTTCGACTTCAAATGGTAATTGAGATGATAAAACCAGTTCTTTCGGATTTATAGCATCCTTTAATTCTTGAAATAACCCTAATTTAAATTTTGTTTTATAATCCGATTCATTTATTTCAGCTGAATATCTTTCAAATGCTTCCATCATGGCTGAGGCTTTGGCTTGACTTTTTGTAGCTCCTTTACCAGCATATATGCTTATAGCACCCTCTGCTGCTCC
Source organism: Methanobacterium sp. (assembly GCA_015661405.1). Lineage (GTDB taxonomy): Archaea > Methanobacteriota > Methanobacteria > Methanobacteriales > Methanobacteriaceae > Methanobacterium_A. Next base: position 5,226 of record JACWMK010000019.1, on the reverse strand, counting down.
GGGTCTTATGGCCGAATAAATTGGTATACCCAAACGGTCCAAATGTGTAATTTCTGCTATTCTGGTAACCCCTACTTTTCTAAGTTTTCCCTCAACATTTTTAATTGTCTGTTTAGGGGGAATTGACCTATGAGTGCATCCAAAATAATTAATAGGGACTTCTTTGAACATTAAAATATATCCTTTTTTGTTGTATTCAGATAGAATTGAATTTATTATATTAGTTTTGATATTATTTTTTTATTCTGAAATAAATAATGTTATAAATATATTTATTATATGGATCCATTTTTTTGTATATTCCCCTACTAAAAAAATTTTGTAAATTCATTAATTAAATTGAAGCTAATCCAAAAAAGGAATATAATACCATTATGAGTGCAACTGCCGCTGTTGCAATCCATATTAGTGGATTCCATCTGAATACTTTAGCCCCATCAAATATACCGAATGGTATAAGGTTGAAAAGTGCTAAGTAACTGTTCACTGCAAATCCCAAAAAGCCCAATAACATTAATGTTGGTAAAGAAGAAGAATTTAAAAGCAAGAAGAAGAATGCTGCTAGGATAATATTAGTTGCTGGACCTGCTAAGGACATTTTGCCATTTTGTTCTCGGGATATGTTGCTTCCATAAGTATAAACTGCTCCAGGTGCTGCGAAAACGAATCCTAACGCTACTGCAACAATTACTGCTAATATTAAACCTTCAGCCCATAATTTATATTCAGCCCAGAATCCATATCGAATAGATACAAATTTATGAGCCAGTTCATGTAGAACAAAAGCTAATCCCACTGCTATAAAAGTGATGGGGATTAATGAGATGAAATTAGTAGGGTTTGAAAGATTACGTCCACTAAATACATAAGCAAATATCAAAGCAATAACTACCATTGATATTATTATATCCCTTACTTCCCTGGCTGTAAATTTTATCATATATTAAAACCAGTATTCTTGACCTTATAATAGTTTTTGTATAATAAGTATGAAGTATTCATTTTTTTGTATTAATAATAATTTTACATTTTTTTTTATTCCAAAATTTTTCATAAATAATATTAGTTTAATGAGTCAATATACCAAACAAATAGAAAGCTAATTTTTTGAAAGGAGGTTCTAATAAAATGACTATGAAGTGTGAATATTGTCAGACTGAAGGATATGGTGATCTTATTGAGGAAACATCTTACTGGATGATTTTCTTAGCACCCAGCCAAAGATATTTAGGAACCTGTGTTGTTGCTTTGAAAAGACAATGCCAAAGTTTATCTGAACTGGACGACTCTGAATGGGATGATTTTAAATTTTTAGTCCGGAAAATGGAGACTAGTGTAAATGAAGCTTTCAATCCTGATCTTTATAATTGGAGTTGCTTTAAAAATGCTGCATTTAGAGATGAAGATCCTAATCCCGAGATTCATTGGCATTTTTTACCCCGTTACCAAAATGAAGTAGAATTTGAAGGTTTAATATTCAATGATCCTGACTTTGGTTATATTCCTCAACCTATACCACGTATAATTCCAAGAGATGTTATGGATAAAATTAAATTAGAAATAAAAAAGAACTATAATAAATAAACGTAAAAAAATTGTGGAGAAGGTTCTTAAATGGATTTAAAAGAAGTGATAGGTGCAATGCATAGCCAAGAGATTGATTCTCTAATTATTTTTAAGCCTGAAAATATAACTTATTTAACTGGTTTTAAACCTTCTAGTTCATCTATTCTCATTTTAAAAGATGATGCAGTGTTATTTACGTCTAAAATGGAAATGAATAATGCATTGAATCAATCCAAAGTTCAAGTTGAGGAACTTAAGTCTTTAAATGAAGTTAAGAAAAATTTGAAAGGTATAGTAGGAATCGAAAATTCATTACCCGTTTTTACTTATAATAAAATTTGTGATGACTTTACAACTAAGTTAACAGAAATAGTAGAGTCTTCACGGATTATAAAGTCGGATTATGAAGTTAAATGTATTGAAAGTGCTATTGAAATAGCTGAAAGATCATTTATTAATACTGAGATTAGTGAAACTGAAAATAAAGTTGCAGCAGAATTAGAATTTAACATGAAAATGGAAGGATCTATAAAACCTGCTTTTGACACCATTGTTGCATCAGGAGTACGATCAAGTCTTCCACACTCTACTGTTACATCAAATAATTTAGAATTTCCAGTGGTTATTGATTGGGGAGCTGTCTATAATAATTACTGTTCGGATACAACTAGAACAATAGTAAAAAATGAAAAACAATCTGAAATATTTGAAATTGTTTTAGAAGCTCAAAAAGAAGCGATTAAAGTGATAAAACCAGGCATAAAAGCTTCATATGTGGATAAGGTTGCACGAAAAGTTATAGAAGATTATGGTTATGGAGATAATTTTATACATTCCACTGGACATGGTTTAGGTCTTGAAGTACATGAAAAACCATTTATATCTCAAAATGATGAAATTAAACTTCAAGAAGGAATGGTTATCACTGTTGAACCTGGTATTTATATTAAAGATGAATTTGGAGTGAGAATAGAGGACGTTGTATTTATAAAGAAAAGAGCTGTGCTTTTAAATAAAATAAGAAAATAATATTAATAAAAAAAAATATTTTTAACTCATTAATTTTAAGTATTATTTAAATATAAAAATTTTAATATTAATAATTGAACTTAATAACGTATACGTTTAATAACCTTAACGAATTATATAATGAATTATATATACATAAATAATAAAATTAATTTAAATACCCCATTTAGGTGGTAAAAAAAATGGCCATTATCCCCCCAGCATTATCACCCTTAACTCAAGTGATGGAAAACATAATACCTGACAGATACACGGTTACTTTACAGGAAAACCTTGTGAGATCGGGTTTATATGTAAAGGCTTCAGAACTTATAACATTAGTGCTTTTAGCCAGTATATTAATGGGTTTAGTAATTTTTATTTTATTTTCAGTACTTGTCATTAATCCTCTTATGGGGGGATTAATAGGATTTTTACTGCCGGGAATAGCTGTTTTTGCTTGGATATTTTTTATGATGGAACGTCGTGTAGATAGTATAGAACAAGGCACACCTGATTTTTTAAGACAAATAGCATCTATTTTAAGATCAGGAGTGGGTATTGAAACTGCCTTAGAGGATATATCTAAACAGGGTAAAGGACCTTTAATTGACGAGCTTAAAAGAGCCGTAATTGAAATAAAATTAGGTAGCACCTTTGAATCTGCATTAACATCTATGGGGGAGCGTTTAAAATCTAAAAATTTAGATAGGACTTTTAGGATGATATTGGAGGGTAGGAGGGTTGGTGGAAGTTTATCTGATGTTATTGAAACTGTAGCTGAAGATTTAAGGGCTGTATTAGCTTTAAAACGTGAAAGAAGAGCTAATGTGATGATGTCGGTGATGTTTCTACTTATCTCAGCTTTAATTGCAGCTCCATTCGCATTGGGTATGATTATGACTTATTCATCATTTATAGGATCTTTAGGTAAAGTGAATCCTCTGTTGGACACTGCAGCAACCGCCGCTACGGGTTATATAATAATCCATTCCATAATAGCTGGAATTTTAATCGGCATTGTATTATATGGTAGTGCTCGTAAAGGAGTAAAATATGCTCTTCTTTTAGCTCCAGCAGCTTTCGGAATTTTTTATGTTATAAAAACAGTTGCACCATTAGTATTAGGATTTTAGGGGGAGAAATTTTAAATGAAAATAATATTTGATGAATCCGCACAAATCTCAGCTGAACTTATTTTAATTTTCGGAGGTATAATAGTCATCTCATTAGTTGCATTAGTATTCTATAATAATTATATTCATGGATTTAATAGCACCTTTAATGGTAGTAACAGTACCAGTCAACTAAACAGTACCACTAGCAGTATCCAAAATTTAAATAATCTATTTTAATTAATTAATAATAAAAGTTAATTCTATTTTTTATTTAAAAATGATTCTACAAAGTTTCTAGTTTCATTTAAAGCTTTAAGTGGGATACCATGTGGAATATCTCCCAATTCACCCTTTACATCCTTCAAAACTCTTCCATCTACACCTAGTAACATACCTTCACTGGTTGTTTCACAAAATTCTGCAGGAGGTAGGAGTGCTACAGCCACATGATCACTTTCTCTTACAGTTAAATCATTAGTTACTACTATTATAGCTCTCTCACCCAAGTTCACATTAGATATAAGCAGATGATTCATCTTATTAGTATTACTAATGCTTGAAACTATTCCAGTTTTAATATCAATACCTATTATAGGATCGTTTATTTCTCCAAGTGATAATCTTCTTCTAATACCATAAATTGTATTTATAAAGAATTTGATTTTAGCTATGGATTCCTCTAATTTATTTTTCTCTTCTCTTTTTACTAATCCTAAAAATTGATTATACCATGCTTCGCCGCCTAAAGCATTAATTATTATTTTTACTTTATCTTCTAATGAATAAATTTGGGGTGTTTTAGATATTTCTTCTGGAGTCAGATAGCTGTAATAAAGTGATTGTATTTCAGGCAGCATATCTCGAGCAGTACTTAATGATTTCTTTTTATTCCATTTTCCCTGAAAATTTGCCCCTTCAATTGTTCTTAAGAATAGTTCCACTGACTTCTCAGCTACCAGTAGCCTGTAATCTTTAGTAGTATCCCACATTTTTTATATTCACCTTAAAAATTTAATTTGAAATTCTTTATTTTAAAACTATCAATTTAAAACAAATTCTTTATTTATTTATAACCTATTAAAAAACTTTTTTTTATTTTTACATACTAATAATTAAATAAATGAGGTTTTTTTTATATAATAAAAATGGTAAAATATTGGTCTATTATTAATTTGTATTAACTAAATTAAGAATATGACACCAAAGTTGGTATCTTATTATATTTATCAAATGAAAATTATTATTTAAGATTATTTTTATTATCTACCAATTTTAGACCAAAAACTCTTAAACTACTCTTTAAATTCAAATCAAAAAAAAATCAGCTACTTTTAAATTCAAATCAAGTCAAAATAAAACTAACACTAAAAATCAGAGGATAGAATCAATAGACAATTCGTATTTAATCATCTATCTATTGGTATAAGAGTCTTAATTAAGGCTTCATTGGTTAAAAAAAGAATCAATAGAATATATTGATTAAATGTAATTTCAATCTCTTTTAATAAGGTCTTAAATCATTAAAACAACTCTA
>JACWMK010000147.1 GCA_015661405.1 Methanobacterium sp. | reverse complement strand
GAAAAAAACGTTAGACCTGTTGAAATTCTTTTAGTAGAGGATGATCCTGGAGATGCTCTTTTAACGGTTGAGGCTTTTAAGTTAGCTAAAGTGCACAATGAAATGCATTTAGTGAAGGATGGGGCAGCTGCAATGGATTTTTTACATAAGAATGGCGAATACGAAGATGCAGCAACTCCTGACCTTATAATACTGGATTTAAACTTACCCAAAAAAGATGGTAGAGAAGTTTTAAACGAAATCAATGATGATCCAAATCTAAAACATATCCCTGTAGTGATTTTAACTACATCTAGAGCTGAAGAAGATATAATGAAAGCTTATGAACACCATGCTATTTTCATCACTAAACCTGTTGAGTTAGACAAGTTTTTTGAAGAAGTCAAAAAAATTGAAGAATTTTGGCTCTCCCTCGTGAAACTACCCTCAGAAAAACAATAAGATAATTACATTTGGTTGATTATCTGCGTAATAATTTGAATTTCTAAATTATTATTTATTTTAATTATTTAATTATAATTCATATAAATTAATGGAAAATAAATAAAATTAATTTACTAAATAAATAGCAAGAGGTTAAAATGGATAATAATAGAATAGAAACCAATGAAGATTCAATTGATTTAAGAGATAAACTAACAATTTTAATATTGGATTGTTTTGATCAAGTAAAAATAGAAACTTCAATCTTTAGAAAAATTATGTTATCAAACTACGTTAGTGTAATTTCTCAAAAAGAATCTCTTGAGTTGATGAATTTTTTAACTTCCTTTTTAGAAGAACAATGTTGTTCCAAAGAATTATGGAAAAAAAACTTTGAATACTTTATTCAAAGTATAATGAAAGCACGTGAGCTTTGTAACGAAATCAGAAATTTTTACTAGGGATTTTGAATTTCGCCCTAATGAATCTGTATCGGCTACTCCACAAGACAGAGATAAAGCTAAATCATTAATTAAAATTGCAACTGCACAGATTCAAAAACATCTTTATTTACTTGATAATCTTCAAACTTTTACTATTCCTAAAGAAAAAACATAAAATGAATCTTATTGTTAACTGAAACACAGATACAAAACCATATTGCTTCATTGTATACACTCTTACCTTGTATTGATAATCTTCAACATACTATTAAGAAATTATATGAGAATGAAAATGATATTCTGAAAAGCTTCGTGATTGGAAATTAAATATCGTACTGAAAAATCTTAAATAATAATCGTATATTTTTTTTATATACTATTGTTTAGGCTGATATTCTGTTCAATTAAAAATAAATTCTTTATATAATTTTGGAGATGATTTAAAAAATGATTGACAAGAATGAAGTTGATAATATGAATCAACTTGAGCTTATTAATTACATTAAAATCTTATTCTAGAAGATAATGAATTAAATAATAATGTAAGTGTTTTGCCTAATAATGAGCAACTCGATGATGCTATTTATCAGTGTACTACCGTTGAAATCAGAAGATAGTGTAATTTTTAAGATCTATAAAAAAAATTTTTAAAAAAATCTCATTTATAAGAAGTTAGTTATAAAAGATTAAATAATATAATAATAAAAAAAAAGTCTGAAATAAATCATTAATAATAAATTTTTAAATAATAAATTTTTATAATGAATTTATAAATACAATTTTTTTGAGGAGAAATATATTTATGGCAGATCCAATATTAATATTAATTTTCACTTATATCATACCATCCCTTATGGCATTTGGGGGTATAATTCTTATAGCTAGTGGAGTAATGGATAATAGACATATTATCACAATTATGGGTATTGCTGCATTTTTCGGCGCCGCAGTACTACCATTTATTGTACTACCATCCATTATAACTTAAAAAAAATAGATATTATTTTTTTTTATAATATCTTAAAGTCTAAAATATTTATTTATTAATTACCTTATTCCAATTTTTTTAAGATGAATAAATCTTTTAGACTGCAAAAAAAAATATAATTAGTTACGAAGAATTATTTAAAAATATATTTTTTGAAAATATTCTCTCATTCTCTCTTCAATTAATATTTTTTCACCCTGAAAAGCTCCTTTATGCTCCATTTTAAGGGAAGAAACAAAAGATGCAAAAATACCGCACACTTCAGGATTATCTGATTCTAATTTCTTCGCAGCATAAGCTGCCATAAATGTATCACCCAATCCTGTCGGATCCGTAATTTTTTTAGGGGGAAACGCTGGTATATCATAGGATTCAATTAATTTTGTTTTCCTAGAATATATTAAGGCCCCGTGGTCGCCTCGGGTTATAATAACTTCTTCAGGTCCAAACGAAGTTAATTTTTGAGCTACTTCACCACAATTCCCCGTAAACATACCCAGTATCACTCTGGCTTCCAGTTCATCTAAAAATAATAGTTTAATAAATTTAAGGAATTTTTTATAATCATCCCATGGCTTTAAAACCACTTTTCCATTTTTAATATGCCTCATATATCCTTGAGCACCAAGATATATTGGAGTTTTAAATTGACTAAGATATTTCAATGTATTTAATGGTATATCTGAAGGGGAAAGCGGTGCAAGTAGTACAGCATCAAAATCCTTGAAATTAATTTTAGAAATAGTATCCGGATTTATAGGATTATTTGGAGTAAAAGCTCGTTGAATCCTGTGATTCGGATTATTGTCAGGATATATATTTTCAAATTCCATTGTTTCTTTAGTACAAATAGGGATAATATCAGTATCATTGGGTAAATCATTTATTAAATCATTATCTTTTTCTGCCAAAGTAATTATAGCTGTGTTATCTACTCCTAATTTGGAAAAGACTGCTGTTTGGTAATAAACAGCCCCTCCAATAGATGGGTAAATAGTATCATTTTTAACGATTTTATCCTTGGTTAAAGGCCCTATAATAATAAATTTTGCCATAACTTATATTTTGAATAATGGTATTAAATATAATTTAAGGATTCCAAAAAACCGAATTGCTCTGAGAAAAAACTGTTAATATTGAATTTCTAAATGATTAGAATTTTAAATCAGTAATACTATTTTTCATTATTAATTTTATAGACTCATTTAAACTTTCTATACGTATAATTTAGAAATTTATTTTAAAAAAAAATTTCAGTAGATTCAATAAATTTGAATATAAATAATCTGAACGATTAATCATTATAAAAAATCTTTATATTATAATAATTCATTAGGTTAATCCGTTTATAAATTTAGGAGGGAATAAAAACG
>JACWMK010000073.1 GCA_015661405.1 Methanobacterium sp. | reverse complement strand
CTTTAAACTAATTATAACCAAATAAAAAAAAGTACTTTAAAAAACTAAATAAAGGACAGACCAAAATAAGCAAAACAACTAATCAAAATGACTGATTTTTCACATTAAATCTAACACCCTATAGAATCTAATTGAATTTTGTGAATTTAATTTACAATTGATAAATTTTTTATTTAATCCGATTGATTCAAAATGACTTAATTTTTTATTATATTTCTTAGTACTCCAATCTCTTCAACTTCTGCTTCAACAATATCACCTATGTTCATTGGACCAACACCTGGTGGGGTGCCGGTTGATATTATATCACCAGGATTTAAAGTCATTATATTGGATATAAATTCAACCAATTCCGGAGTACTAAAAATCATATTTTTAGTGTTAGATTGCTGTTTAATTTTATTGTTGAGTTTCAATGTGATTTTCTGGTTAGACGGATCAAGTTGAGTTTGGATGCAGGGTCCGATGGGGCAAAATGTATCGAAGCTTTTGGCCCTTGTCCACTGCACATCCTTATTTTGCAGATCTCGAGCTGTAACATCGTTAACAATGGTATAACCGCCGATGTAATCATCAGCATCTTCCATTTTAACTTTATATGCTTTTTTAGAAATCACTACTGCTATTTCCACTTCATAATCCACTTGTTTTGAGGAAAGTGGATAAATTATAGGATCTAAATGTCCAATAACTCCTGTTGAAGGTTTAATGAAAATAACTGGTTCATCAGGTAAATCCATATTCAATTCCCGAGCATGATCAATATAATTTAAGCCTACACAGATTATTTTGGATGGTAATACCGGGGGAAGTATTTTAACTTCATTTAGATTATGTGTGCTCTGTTTTAAACATTTATCAGGATTATCAAATGCTTCCTCTATAGAACCGGTGATTTCAGTTATATGAGTATCTTCTAAAATTCCTGTTTTCTTTTTTATTTCATCAAGAAATCGTACTAGTTTCATCTAAAGTCACCAAATTAAATTTATATGGTTCAAATGAGACCATAATAAAAACTCAGAATCAAAGCTAATCCACCTACAATCCAACAGTAAATAGAGAATATTCTTAAACTAGTGCCGTTTATTATTCTGAGGAGGAGTCCAATGGATAGGAAACCAAATATTACAACAGCAATATAAGCGGCTACGATGGATGCGGTGTTTGTTTCAGTTAATGCTCCTATATTTTTAAATTCAACAAGGATTGCTCCGGCTATGGCGGGTATGGCTAATAAAAATGCAAATCTTGCTGCACATACTCGGTCTACTCCTGAAAATAATCCTGCGGATATTGAAGAACCCGATCGGGAAATTCCGGGAAATAATGCTAGAGATTCAAATATACCTATGACCAGGGCATTTTTAAAGGTAATCCCCTTTACTTTTTTATCACCTCGTTTTACGTATTCAGCACTCCAGAGTATGATACCATTAATTATTAGGAAAATGCTTACGGCAGGTACACTGTTATAAAAAAATTCGAATCTTTTAGTGAATAATGCACCGGTTATGCCTACGGGAATTGTACCAATTATTAGAAGCCATGCTAACCTCTTATAAGTATCATCTTTCAAATTATTAGTGAATTGTCCATTAAAGAGGTCTAGTATACTGGAGATGAATGATTTTATAATTTGGACTACTTCTCTCCAGAAGAATCCAACAACTGCAGTTAATGTACCTATATGTAGTAAAACGTTGAAGGCAAGTGAACCGGATTCTGTAGTGAAAGTCACACCCAATATATGTGTCATCAAAACTACTTGACCAGCGCTAGCGATAGGTAAAAATTCCGCTAAACCTTGAACTATTCCTAATATTATAGCTTGAATTATATCCATTATTAAATCACCATTTTTTGAAAAATTATTATAATTATTATTTATTATAATTAAAACGATTTACGAGTTAAGTATTTATACCCATGTTACACCCCAGTTTTAACCTACGTAATTATTTCCATTTTAATAATCCATTTTTTTGAGTTTAGGATTAAATAAAATAGACTTCATTATGAATTAATATTGAATTTTTTAAATAACATTTATTCATAAGTTATTTTTGATAGGATGATTAGGGCGACGAGTTGAGCTGCGTTAACTGATAATAGAATAGAATAATGTAATACTCCATCTAATTGGTTTAGTTCTTTACCCCAGGTAAGAAGCACGGCTAAACCAACTGTTACAAGTATATTCTGAGCTAAGAGAATTCCTGTAAAATATAATAAACCTACAGTGAATTTAGATTTCAACTGCTTATAACTTCCCCAGTAAAAGTAAACCAATCCCAGCAACAAACCCACATTTATGATTCCCACCACAATAGCAACATAAATTATCGTAGTGTTTAAAAATACTAAGTTTAACATTTATTTTACCTCTATAGTTTCCAAGTTTTTTATCGTCATTTATCTACAACCTTATCCCAGATCTCTTGGAATACATCATAATTTTCTTCAACTTTCCCTGTTAAAAAATATAATTTACTATATGCATCGCCAGCAGGCTTAATAATGTTATTTTCCTCTAAAACTTTAATGTGATGTCTTATAGTCTTATAATCTAAGTCAAGTTCCTTGGCAAGCTGATGAGCATTATAAGGCCTATCGTTGAGCTTTTTAATTATTTTCGCTCGATTTATACCTCCTCTTTTGCCAGCTATAAGCCACCAGAGAAGTTTTTCCATGGGCATCATAAGGCTATAATCTCGAATAATTTATATTATAAGTGAATTCATTTTAATTAAAAAATAATTCGTATTAATATTTTAATTATAAAAAAAAGATTTTTCACAGAACTCATTAATTATTTATGCTAAAGCTTAGTTTTTGTGAAACTTTTTTTATATTATCCTTTCGATAGGAACAACTAAAATATCCCTTGCACCTATATTTTTAAGCTTATTTACTAATTTAAATACATCCCTTTCATCAACCACTGCATGAACAGCCATCATACCATCAGATAATACATTAGAAACGGTGGGCCCTGTAAGTCCGGGCATAGCCAGCTTAACATCATCCAAAAAATTTTCAGACACATTCATCATTACAAGTTTTTTTCCTTCAGCATCCAAAACACCTTTAATTCCAGTTCTTATAGCTTCTATTTTCTCATTATTCTCTTTAAAACTCTTTTTATTAGCAATAAGCTTTATTGAACTCTCTAAAATAATATCGATAATCTTTAAATGATTCATTTTCAGAGTAGTTCCAGTGCTTGTAAGATCTGCTATGATATCTGCCACTCCAATGAAAGGGGCAATCTCAGTGGAACCGCTTAACTCAACTATTTTAACTAATATGCCTTTAGTTTTCAAATATCTTTCGGTTAAATTCGGAAACTCAGTTGCCACCGTCGAACCATACTTTATATCTGATAAATTATTAATATGAGAATCTTCAGGCGCCGCTAACACTAACTTGGCGGTTCCAAAATTTAGATCCTCTAAAATCTCAACATTAACTTCTTTCTCTTCTATTAAATCTAATCCAGTCATTCCCAGATCTGCCGCACCATCAGCCACAAACTCTGGAATATCCGCGGCTCGGGTAAACATAACACTTATATCTTCATCAAAAGTTTCTGAAAAAAGTTTTCGATTAATATTATCTTTCAAACCGATACCTGATTTTTCTAAAAGTTTAACCGCGGGATCACTTATCCTCCCCTTTGATGGTAGAGCAATTCTTATACTCATAGTAAATTATCCTCCTTAACTATAAAAAATTATTAAATTTAAATTCATTAAGAAATTATTAAAAAAAATGTTATATTATAATATTAATTAATTTTTTTTAATTCCATATCCAACTATTTATGTACTGATTTCTTCATTATCCATACACTTGAATTGTATTAATATTAAATAAAATTATATCTAATTTTTTATTATTAATATCATTATTATTTTTCAAAAAATAATTTTTAGATAGGTTAAATAATTAATTATTGATCAAATAAATGTAAATAAAATAATTCTAAAAAAATGAGAACATTTTTTTATATTTCTAGGTGTTATCATGGAATACCAAAGTATTTTAATAAAAAACGCTGTAATAATCGGTTCTGAAATAAATAAAAGCTCTATCCTTATAGAAAACGATTTAATAACTAAAATAAATGATGATCTGAGTTCTAATGATGCTGATGAAGTTATAAATGGTGAAGGAAAAGTTTTAATCCCTGGGTTGATAAATACCCATACTCACCTTTCAATGACTTTAATGAGGGGATTAGCTGATGATAAGCCCCTAAATACATGGTTAAATAATTATATCTGGCCAGCTGAGGCTAATCTGAGTGGTGAACATTGTTATGCTGGTGCGCTCCTGGCATGTGCTGAAATGATAAAATCAGGAACCACCACATTAAATGACATGTATTTTTTTGTTGATGATGTGGCTAAAGCAGTTGATGAATCTGGAATGAGGGGAATGCTATCCCATGGGATGATAGATTTGGGAGATGAGGAAAAACGGAAAAAAGAGTTCAAAGAAAGTATTCGGATTATTAAAAAATGTCATAACACCGCAGATGGTAGGATAAAAGTTGCTTTGGGTCCACATGCTCCTTACACTTGTTCCACGGAATTGTTAAGGTGGGTTAGGAGAAAGGCTGATGAATTAGGTGTTAGAATTCATATTCATATTAGTGAAACTGAGTTTGAGGTGGAGCAGATTATAGATTCTTATAACGCAAGGCCATTTGAATATCTTAATGAAATAAAATTTTTAGGAGATGACGTACTGGCAGCTCATGGGGTGTGGCTTTCAGATTCTGAAATGGATATAATTAAATATAATCACGTTAAAATATCTCACAATCCAATTAGTAATATGAAACTTGCATCTGGAGTGTCTCCAGTATCTAAAATGATTAATAAAGGAATAAATGTGTCATTGGGAACCGATGGAGCAGCTTCTAATAATAATCTGGATTTGTTAGAGGAGATGAAAACTGCTGCATTATTACAGAAGATTCATAATCTTGATTCAACTCTACTTTCAGCTCAACAAGTATTTGAAATGGCAACAATTAAAGGAGCAAAGGCGTTAGGAATGGATAAAGAATTAGGGACCATAGAGGTAGGTAAAAAGGCAGATTTAACTCTATTAAATTTTAATAAAACCCATTTAACTCCTTATCGTCATCCATTATCTCATCTAGTTTATTCAGCTCAAGGTAGTGATGTAGATACCGTGATTTGTAATGGCCAAATATTAATGCAGCATAGACAACTTGTGACTTTGAATGAACAACAAGTGATGAAGCAAGCAGAAGAAGAAACTAAAGATCTGCTAACTTAATTTAAAACGGGTGAATAAAAATAATGGTTAATAATAGAATTCTAATATTATTCGATATAGATGGTACACTAGTTCTGGGGGCACGTTGTCATTACCAGGCATTTGTAGAGGCAGTGAAGAAATTTTATGGTATGGAAGACGATATAAGTGGTATAAATTATGCAGGTAAAACTGATCCGCAGATCTTGGGGGAAGTATTGGCATTGGGGGGCTTAAATGATGATGAAATTAAGCAAAACTTCCAAGTCTGTTTGGATTTTATGGCAGATTATTATCTGAAAAATGTACATTATGAGAATGTAAGATCATTGGAAGGAGTTAATGATCTTTTAAAAGAATTACAAAGAAGAGAAGTTCTTTTAGGATTGGTAACAGGAAATTTAGAATCTATAGCTTATGCTAAACTGGGGAAGGTGGATTTAGATGGTTACTTCTCATTTGGAGGTTTTGGAAGCGATCATTCGAACAGATCTTTTCTAGTAAAAAAAGCTCTTAAACAAGCTAAAAATCAGTTTGGATATAAAGGCAAGCACATTTTTGTTATTGGAGACACTCCACGTGATGTTAAAGCAGCAAAAGATTCCAATCTACAGACTATAGGTGTAGCAACTGGAAGATATTCTAAAGAAGAATTAGAAAATTGTGGAGCAGATTATGTCCTAGATGATTTAAAAAACATTGATGAAGTACTGAAAATTCTTTCTATATACATTAAACAGTAAATTAGTTTTTATTCATAATTACCAATTTTTTTTGATTAAATGTAATTATATCTCTTTATAGGTGGTTACTTTCGTTTTTTCATCCTGCTTGAAATCATTTTTATATTCTACTAATTCAATTTCACATCCTGGCCCCAATTCTATATTATTTCCCCTAACCACTCTAGCTTTCGTATATTCGAGGTACAAGTTATCTCCTTCAATAATGTCGGCAATAAGTTCTTTAGAGCATTCATTAGGCTTAATCATATTTTTAAGACCTAAAAAGCTTAATTTACTATCTTTTTTCACTTTAATTTTCGAACCACCAATTTCACGTGCCTTACATGGCCAATATAAGCTTATTTCTATCTCATCCGCATTTAGAAGACTACCTATGTTAAAACCACCTTCCAATTTAAATTTTTCAGCATTAAAATCATTTTTCGTAGTGATATTTCCCATAATTTCAGCTTTTTCAACAGATGCTCCATAAACTTGAACATCACCTTGTATTTTAAGTTTTTCTCCTTCTAAATCACCTTTAATATTCGCATGACCCTTTACGTCAATACCATCATTTACCTTTAAATTGCCAAGTATTTCCCCTTCTCCATAGATTTTAATATTAAGGCAATCAACATCGCCCCCTATTTTTCCTTCACCCATTATACTAACTTTGTTATATTTGCCACCAGCTGAACTTCCTTGTCCATAAATTTTCAAATCCATTTAGAATTACTCCTTAAAATTTAAATTCTATTTTAATTATCCGAATTCTTAATTATTTTATCATCGAATAAAATCCATTTAATTTTTTTAATATGAAAATCTGATTAAATCTCATTTATCAAGCCATATTTCAAATCCCAGCGGATCCAGTGGGATTTCACATTTTCTGAAGTTAGTATGAGACACCATCTCTTGAAACTCTTCTTTGGTATAAGCATTTTTACGTAAAAAAGCCAAAGATAATTTAGTAAAGACTCTATTTATCCAATTCAATCCCATATTTTTTACTTCTTTATTTATTGCTCCTCTAGAGGCATCACGCCTTAAATCTATAATTAAAGCCTTTCCATTAGGTTTTAAAACTCTATACATTTCATTTAAGGCCTTAATCGGTTTTGTAAAATTCTTGAAAGCAGCCGTACATACAATAAAATCGAAAGATTCATTACCAAATGGCATATTCGAGGCGTCACCTTCTTTAAAATCAATTTTTACCCTAGCCTCCAATGCATTGGTTTTTGCAATATCTACAAAGGTTTTACTGATGTCTAATCCAGTAACATTATAATTACCCTGTTTAGCCAGTTCAATTGATAAATATCCTGGGCCAGGAGCAACTTCAAGTATACGAGCATCAACATTAACATTTTCAGCCACTATTTTTGCCCAATTTTTGTATTGTTCCCTGTTACCTTTAGTATTTTTAGCATACCATCTGGCAATAAAACCTTCCATAGCCATACCTTTATAACTTTTTTTAGATTTTGAATCAACAATATTTCCTGTCATTTATATCACTCCGTAGATTAAAATGTATCAAAAATAATCCATTCTAATTTAATTTCATTTTAATTTCTTATAGGTCCCTACTTCTGAATCTTCATGCTGTTTAAAGTCATTTTTATACTCTATTAATTTAATGTTGCATCCAGGACCCAATTCTATATTATTTCCCCTTACAATTTTGGCCTTAGTATATTCAAGGTAGATTTCATCGCCTTCTATTACATCAGTAGTTAATCCCGTATTGAATCCTAGAGGAATAATCATCTTTCTTAGACGAGTAAACTTAACTTTACCATTTCTTCTAATCATAATTTCTTCACCACCAATTTCTCGGGCTTCAGAGGGTCCATGCAACTTCAGTTCCAATTCACCAGCATTTAA
The DNA here is from genome assembly GCA_015661405.1 of Methanobacterium sp. Taxonomy (GTDB): domain Archaea; phylum Methanobacteriota; class Methanobacteria; order Methanobacteriales; family Methanobacteriaceae; genus Methanobacterium_A. Next base: position 853 of record JACWMK010000073.1, on the reverse strand, counting down.
TAGTCCTCTAATTGTAAATGCACCTTCCATATTGAAACATTCTGCATTAAAATTTCCATGAACACTGATCATTCCATGTATAATGGATTTATCTACCGATAAATCTCCATCAACATCTGATTCACCATGAATTTCGATTTTATCTGCATCTAAACTACCTTTAATTGAAGTATGACCATTTACTTTAACAGATTCTGCTTTCACATTCCCATTAACTTCGCAACGTCCTTGTATTTCCATATGTATACAGTCCAAATTACCATCTATTTTACCGTTTCCTTTTATCAGCACGGTGTTGTATTTTCCACCTGTTGATGAGCCGGATCCTTTAATTTCTAAGTTTATCATGTCTTTTTCCATGAAATTTATCCTCCACTTAAACCAGTTTAATTTTCAATTCTTCAATTAAATCAGTGAGATTTAGATTCTCTACTATTTTCATACTATTTTCAAAATTAATCATATTGGACTTTGATACTAAACAGCAGCTAGAAATTCCTAACTTACGTAAAAATAATAATTCACAATTTTTGCCTTTATATTTAGGATAAAACTCCTCTAAAAAATTTAATATTAGTTTTCCTTCATCAAAATTGATTTTTCCTGAATCAAACAAGTTATCTAAAATAGATAAGTATAATATTTTTTCAAAATTTAATTCTTTATCTTTTCCTCGTTCTTTAATATAAAAATCAAGCGTATTTTTTGAAATTATGTCTAATTTAATTAAATCTTTACTTTTCATCATTAATTCGCTTAAATTTGGTGATAGCATGTTAGCTAGGTCATCTAATGATACTTCTCCTTTCATATCCTTTATTTTCTCAATTCTATCCAGTATCCTCTCTTTGGG
>JACWMK010000018.1 GCA_015661405.1 Methanobacterium sp. | reverse complement strand
ATAAATTGCATACTATAACCGATATGTATTATGGTTTGATACGTAGACTTGAGACTACAACTGCTGAGATTCATGACAGCCGAATTGACCTCAGTGAACCGGGTGAAGTTGTTTACCGAGACAGGGGATACTTTGGAGCATCTTGCAAAGGCTATAACGCCACGATGAAACGCGCAGTGTGTGATCATCCTTTGGGAATCCGAGATAAAATGCGTAATAAGCGAATCGCTCGTAAAAGATCAGCCTTTGAACGGCCTTATGCTGTGATTAAAAACATATTCAAGTCCGGTCACTTATTAGTCACCACTACGCTGCGAACGCACACCAAAAACTTGTTCACATGCTTCTGTTACAATTTACTACAACTCAACACCCTACAAAAAAACTAACACCACATAGCGAACGCTAACACCAAAAAACCGGAAAATAAAGGAAAAAAGAAGAAAAAACCCCAGAAAATATAAAAAATCAAACAAATAACTAAAATTACCCAAAAATTAACCAAAAAAATTAAAAAAAAAATGAAGTAAATAGAAAATCTCATAAGTACTTTTATAATTAAATATTTTGAAGGGTGGTTTAATATAAAACCGAACGATGATATAAGTGATGTTAATTTATGTAAAGTAAGAGAAACTTGTCCTAATAATAGATCATTCCTTATATTTGCGTTAGCTACATTATTTCTGTTAATGGGTGCCACTATACCTACACCATTATATGGATTATATAAGATTACTTTTGCACTGTCTCCCCTTGCTATCACTTTAATTTATGCAGCTTATTCTGTGGGTGTGGTTCCAACTTTATTTTTCTTCGGTCCATTAGGTGATGCTTTAGGGAGGAAACCATTATTAATTATAGCAATTTTATTTGCTATGGCTGGAACATTGATTCTTGGTTTAGCTAATAGTTTTGATTGGTTAATTATTGGACGTTTAGCACAGGGTATTGGTATTGGTGCGGTATTAGGTAATGCTACAGCAGCACTTGTAGAATTTGAGCCTCATGCTAATAAACAGAGAGCGAGTCAGATTGCAGGTATGGCTCAATTGGGAGGATTAGGATTAGGCCCTCTGACTGCGGGTTTAATGGCTGAGTATTTATTTGCACCTACATTATTGGTTTATCTTCTGGAATTCACTCTACTAATACTAGCTTTAATCCTTATTTTAATTGGAGTGCCTAGTGTTAAAGGGTCCGCGAAATTTCATTTGAATAAACCATCACTTCCTCCAGCGTTATGGTCATTTATTTCCGCTTCACTTGCAGCAGCTTTAGTTTTAACTAACTCTGGATTATATTTTAGTTTGAATCCTACTTTCGCACAGGATATATTGCATGTTAATAATATAGCTTTAGGAGGAATTATATCATCAATTATGGTATTTACAGCAGTGGTGATTCAAAAATTTTTATGGAATCATCATCCTATAAATTTAGAAATTGGAGGTTTATTGTCTCTTATTGTGGGTTTATCAATTATTAGTATAAATACGGTTCACACTTCTATAATTGTACTGGTAATAGCAGCTATCTTCAGTGGAATAGGTTTTGGTGCTGCTTTTATGGGAGCTATAAATATTATAAACCGTATTGCACCAGCTAATAAAAGAGGAAATGTTACATCATTTTTTTATGCACTCTCTTATGCCGCTTTAGGAGTACCTATCATCGGTTTAGGTTTAGCATTGGAATATCTTAATATTTTCACAGCTGTAAGGGAATTTGTTATTATAATTATTATTATCGCAATTATTGACTTACCATTAATCCTTTTATCACGACGTGATTTAAAAAATATTAAAACATAAAAAATTATATTTTAACTATTTTTTAAGAGTCAGAAATTTTCTTTTTTTACTATAATTTTTATTTAATAATATAAATGTATTAAAATAGGGTAGGTTGGAACGCTATTTACTCACTACTTTTAATAGTAAATATTTTTTTTTTAATTAATTTTTTATTTGTTTAATGGTGATAGTTTAATAAATGTTTAAATAATATGGAAGTTTAATGGTTTTTATAAGTTTATAGGATTTTATACTTATGCAAAGTTCAAGTAAACCGTTTATCAAGTTGCAGTGGCAACATTATTCATTCTAATGGGTACTACCATACCAGCGTCCTTGTATGGACTTTATCAAGTTAAGTTTGCTTTAACTCCTTTACTTATTACTTTAGTTTATGCAGCTTATTCGATTGGTGTAGTGCCTACATTATTCTTATTCGGACCTTTAGGTGATATTTTAGGTCGTAAACGATTACTTATTATTGCAGCGGTAACTGCAATTATTGGAACTTTAATCCTCGCATTTGCTACTGGTTTAGATGCTTTAATTATTGGTAGAATAATCCAAGGAGTTAGTGTTGGCGCAGCTTTGGGGAACGCAACAGCAGCCTTAGTAGAATTAGAACCAAACAATAATAAAAAGCAAGCTAGTAAAGTGGCAGGGATAGCTCAACAAGCAGGATTAGGTTTAGGTCCAATTATTGCAGGTTTACTTGGTGAATACTTCATAGCACCCACATTTACTGTTTACATTCTAGAACTAATAATTTTATTATTAATACTAATTTTCTTAATCACCATTAAAGGAACTGCTACCCTACCTGTTTCAAATTCATTTCATATAATGAGACCTACATTACCCTCATTGAAATTATCATTTTTAACTGCATCATTAGCTTCAGCTTTAGTTTTAGCAATGTCTGGATTATATTTCAGTCTTGCACCAACTTATGCTGAGAATATTCTCCAAATACATAATATGGCTTTAGGAGGCATTGTACCAGCAGTTATGATCTTTGCTAGTATTATTACCCAATATTTAATGAGTGAGAAGTCACCAGTAAAATTGGAATCCATTGGATTAATTGCTCTTATGATTGGTTTACTCTTACTTCTTGCTGCTAAAGCTTCATCATCACTAATAATATTATTAACGGCTTCAGTAATTAGTGGTATTGGTTTTGGATCTACATTTTTAGGTGCTGTAAACGTGGTAAATAGGATTGCTCCACCTGAACGGAGAGGTAGTGTCACTTCATTATTCTATGCTATATCTTACTCCGCCTTAGGGATTCCTATCATCGGTATTGGACTAGCAACCCAATATTCTAACCTCTTCAATGCTGTACAGGAATTTATTTTTATATTAATTATTATAGCAATTATTGATATTCCATTGATACAATTACAATATCATGATTTAAAAAAAAAAATAATTAATTAAAATTTATGTCATTCATATAATTTTTTAACATTCTTTAATTCCTTAATAATGGGAATACCTTGTGTACAATGTTCTTCACATTGACCGCATTCTGTACATGCTGAAGCTTGTCCACCGTTTAACATACTAATATTATATACAAATTGGAATCTTTCTTTCGTTTCTGGACTACCAAATAAGTAGTAATCATTGTATTTTCTGAAATTTTCTGGAATATTTACACCAGCTGGACAAGGTAAACAATACCCACAACCAGTACAACCAACTGCTAATTTTTCTTCAAAAATTATTTTAGCTTGACTTATAATCTTTAATTCATTTTCATTTAATGAATTTGACTGAGCTTCATTTGCAATACTAATATTTTCATTAAGATCATCCATATTATTCATTCCACTTAAAACCACCGACACTTCCGGATGATTCCATACCCATCTTAAAGCCCATTCAGCTGGACTTCTCTTAAACTCTGCTTGATTAAATGTATCCCGGACTTCTTGGGGAATATTAACTGTAATTTGACCTCCTCTCAATGGTTCCATTACTGCAACACCTAAACCTTTATTAAATGCATATTCTAAACCCTTTCTTCCTGCTTGATAGTTTTCATCTAAATAATTATATTGAATTAAACAGAAGGACCAATCATAATGATCTACTACTTCTTGGAAGAGTTCAATTCGATCATGGAATGAAAATCCAGCATATTTTATTTTCCCTTCACTTATAGCTTTATCTAAAAACTCTTCAAAACCTAATTCTTTTAACTTATTCCAGTAGGAAGTAGTTATACCATGAATTAAATAGAAATCTATGTAATCTGTTTCAAGACGCTGTAATTGTAGATTTAAGTATTTATCCATATCTTCACGGGTTTCTATTAACCAGGTGGGGAGTTTGGTTGAAATATTCACTTTTTCTCTGTATCCATTTTTTAAGGCTTTACCTACTAAGGGTTCACTTTCACCGGCTTGACTCATATCGAAGCCACCATATGGATAAGCAGTATCTATGAAGTTCACCCCTTGGTCAATTGCATGTTGAATTAGGTTAATAGTGGTTTTTTCATCAATTTTAGTTGGATCATTCTCCATCATCGGAAGTCGCATGGCTCCGAATCCTAAAATTGAAACTTTTTCATCGGTTTTCCCAAAAATTCTTTTAAGCAACAATATACATCTCCATTAAATAATCAATCTATTTTTAAATATTATTTTATTATTTTTTTTTTATCCATGCCTTATTAAGTATGTTATTTAATAAACTACATCTAATGAAGCATTTAATTCATCTTCTGTAGATTAGTTAACTGTTATTTCACCTATAAAGGTTGTTATTATACATTCATCTTGGAATGTTTCTTTACGGAAGTTTTCTAGATGAAATTTGATAGTGAATTTGATGTTTTCTAAAGCTTCTTGATATGTATTTCCTTTACTTAATAAGACTCCGCTAAGTCCTAATAGATATGCTACATATCCCTCTGGGTGTTTTTCTATTATTATGTTAATACTTTTCAATTTCGAATTCCCTCAATGAATAAATGTTCTTTTATATTTTTTTCTTAAATATTTATTTTATAATCAATCTTATAAAAATTGATTTTTTATTTAATTTAATTTTTTTTTGCAGTGATGGGATTTAATTAGATTCTTTACAAGAATTTTTTTTCTTAGTTTGGGTTTAATTTAAATTTTATAAGTTTATTTTTTTTAGTGCGAATATTTTATGTGATATAAAGTTCATAAATAGTACATGGGCATGACAAATAGCTCTTCCCTATTAGTGTGAATTTTTATATAATAATTTGTGGGAGGTTTAAAAAAAAAATATAAAAAAAAGATGTTAAGGAATATTAAGGTTTTTTTAATAATTATTTTAACTGTGAATTTAGAATTTTTTTGTTAATTAAATTATAATTTAAATTATAAAAGTTTTGGGGGGATTTTGAGCATGGAGATTGGAGAAATAATTAATGATGCATTGAGGTATCCTACTAGTAATTGGACTAAGGTGTTTATTTTAGGAGTTATTTTTGTTGCTTCTTTTTTAATCATACCTATATTTCTAGCTTTTGGATATTTATTTAGAATCATAAAGGCTACTTTTGCAGGTATTGATGAACTTCCTGATTTTGATGATTTAGGAGAAATGTTTGTTGATGGTTTAAAAGTGTTTGTGGTGGGTGTAGCTTATGCTATTCCTTTGATAATAATTTCTGCTATAATTTCAGCAATATTTGGAATTCATTATAATTCAGCAGTTAACGCAGGCACATTTACTGGCTTTAATGTATTTGCTTATGCTACCGCTTATGTTATATACGCAATTATTGGTATAATTATTGGATTAATAGAGTATATGGCTATTGCGAACATGGCATTATATGAGGGGGATTTAGCTGCTGCTTTTAAATTTAATGAAGTATTAGATAGAATAGCTAGAGTTGGATGGGGTAAATATATTATCTGGTATATTGTTATGGTAGTATTAGGATTGATAGCTGCTTTAATATCAGGATTACTAATTGTGATACTAATCGGTATAATTATAGCTCCATTGATTATAGCACCATTCTTTGGTATGTTCGCTGCCAGATCACTCGCATTAATATTTGCATCAAGCGAGGAAACACCTGCAGCATCAACTGAACCAGTGGAACCTGTTGAAACTGTGGTACCAGAGGAACCTGTTGAATCAGGGGAATCTGTGGAACCTGCCGAGACAGAGGAACCTGTTGAACCAGAGGAACCTAAAGAATAAGTTAAATTAATTTTTTTTTAAATTTCTTTTTTTTTAGTAATTAATCCTTAAAAAATTAATAAACTGTATTTTTTTTCTCTTCTAAGAAAAATGATAATATAATAATTATTCACGGATTTATTTCTTATTAATCTATCACAGCAATTATATAAACCATGCATTCCTAGTTTTTTTTAGGTAATTTCATAATGGTGAGTAATAACATATTAAATAAATTGTAATAATTGATTCTAAGGATGTAAATATATGAAAATTAGTGTAGTTTTAAGAGATGCCCTTATTTATCCTTTTTCAAATATTAAAAGGTTGTTTATATTATTTATTCTTCTTTTAGGAACTTTTTTATTAATTCCAGTTATTTTTGCTTATGGTTATATAATTAAAGTCATTAAAACTACTATTAATGGGTCTGATGTATTGCCTGATTTTAATGACTCTAATGTATTAATTGAAGATGGTTTTAAATATTTCTTTGCTAGCATTATATTTGGAATTCCCACTTACATTGTTTATGGAGTGTTATTATTCCAATATAAAACTAATTTTATAACTTTTAATATTTTAAATAATCCTGGATACTTAATTATATTGACTATAATAACGTTTTTAGTCGGAATTGTATTCTTTATAGGTTTGGCTAACTTAGCCTATCAAAATCGTTTTAAGGCAGTATTTGAATTTAAAAACATATTTAAATTAATTAATGCTATTGGCTGGAAAAAGTATCTAGTTATCCTAGTAATATTCACCCTAGTCACCCAATTAGTGGTTATAATAACCTCTTTATTATATAATCATAGCACATTAACACCATTAAACTCATTTATTAGACTTTTAGAAAGTTTAGTGATTTTCGCTTTAATTAACTCTTATATATTAACATTTGGAAGTCGTTTGAGAGGATTAATTTATCCTGTTGATATTGTTAAACCTGTTTTTAAGGATAAAACTGTTTCTGGTGTCTCTAATGCTGATATTAAAATGAAACTTAAGGCTAAAAATAGTTTGAATTGTATTAATTGTGGAACAGAAAATCCTGAGAATGCACAATTTTGTCAGGAATGTGGGAGTAAATTAAAGAACAGTAAACCACCGAAAAAAAGTAAGAAAGAAGCAATGATTGTAATCGGTGTAGTAGGTTTAGCAGTTATATTAGTTATACTTGGATTATTTGGATATCTCTTCACCAGTAATAATTTATCGAATGGATATGTGGTGTATAATAATAGTACTCCGATGCAACAATATAATGGTTATAATATTAGTTTTAATTATCCTCAAACATGGAATTTACGAGTAATAAACTCGAATAATAGTACTACTGGTCCTATAATTAATGTTTATCAAAGTGCGGGCCCCATGAACCCCACTGAATTTCAAGTTCAATTACAGCCTAATTATGGATTATCTGAACAAGCTGCACTTAATCTAAATGCGAATAATCAGATGGATGGTGGTGTTAAGATATCTAATGATACTCTTATTATTGATGGTATAACAGCATATGAGGATATTTATTTAGTTAATAACGGTCAATTAAATGATGTGACATTTAATCAGATATACTTCGTTAAAAATGATACAACTTATTTAATAACTCTTCAAGCACCTCAATCAAATTATAATAATGTAAAACCAGTTTTTAATATGTTTCTTAATAGTTTTAATATAACAAATTAAATTATATTCTTTTTTTATTTAATGGAGTTTGGATGAGGATGAATCAACTTAAATCTGCATTGGAAATTCTTTATGAATTTTCTTATTATAATCTCTCGCATCCGGATCCTGTATTTTTTATTCATCAGTATGCAGTAGATGCTTTCGCAGATCAGTATGCTGATGAGAATACTAACCTATTACTATTACATTTGCATTTTGGTCTTTATTTACATTTAGAAAAGAATTTTACTGGGAAATTTAAAATATTGTATTTGTCAAATATTTTATTTGAGTTAAACGTGCATTTTAAAAAAATAGTTAAAAAGATATACATCTATTAAGTAATGTTAAAACTTATTTTTTCATTTCTCAATTTTTTCTTTAACTGCTCCATCAGTAGCTATAATCATATATACTCCTAAAATTAAGAATAATATTCCAACTACGAATCCTATACTGTGCCTTAAAATAGCATCTAAAATAAATAATATACCAATAATAACCACAATAAATCCTGAAATAGTCCTATTATAAGTCATATCCACTCATTTATTCCCCCTTCGCTGAAAAATTTTAATTTTCACTCAAAAAATAAAATGTATTAGAATATTTCACTTTTTTCTAATATATTTATTATATATTAAATTGTATATTTAATTTTCGTTGTTTTCCATATTCACCTAGTATTAAATGAAGAGAATGATAAAGAATAGTTAATATGATTAATCTAGATCATCAGTGAAATTTTAGAATAAATTTTTATGAATAAATAAATTTTTAATAGGATAAATGTATTATCATGTTTTTAATAGCTCAAAATAATTTTCAATTAATTATAATATTTGGATTATTATTAACAATTGGAGTAATATATTTTTTAAGATTAATACCTTTAACTTTTAATTTCGTATTATTAATTTCATTAATACTTAGTATTAGTTTAACACTATTATTCGGGTTTGACGCTATATCATTGATTTTAAATTATTCCAATTATGAATTCACACACCCTTATGGTAGTATTGCATTATTATCAATTGTAACTAGTCTGGCTGCAATATATATGATGGATGACCTGAAATTTAACACAAGAAGTTTAAAAATATTTATAATATTCCTCATAATCATAATCGCTCTGGTTGGGGGAACAGTTCACAGAGATTTCCTAATTATGTGGATTTTTGGACTTTTAGTTGGATTCTTCATCTTATCTAAATCATTCCGTAGGAAATCAGTATTAACTTTTAAAAATGTAACTAAAGTTATAATTATCTCATTAAGTATCTTTGGATTTTTCCAATTATTATCTATGATATTAAATTTACCAGTGATCAGTCCTCTTTTAAGGTTAACTAGAATTGATCAAAACTCGGTAAACAGCATTATCTTAGTAATACAAAATACGTATCTTATAGGCCATAATCCCGCATCCGCTTATTTAGCTAACTCCAGTGGATTCGCGGATGGATACATAGCCTTACCCATAAATTTAATTAGCCTTTTAGGATTACCTTTCCCTGAATTCTACGGTATATTAGTTAATAAAAAAGATGTTATAGATTATTTCGTGCCGGGAATATTTGGTTATAGTTATGATTTCGGTTATCTCATCATGATACTATTCTTAATATATGTAATAGGAGTTTTAATTATCGGTTTGAAAATACTTAAAAAGTATAGAATGAACCGAGAAAATGGTAAAAAAAATTATCTAGGCAGGGAAGCCTTGTTAATTGGATCTATAACTGCTTTTATAAGTCAAGCATGGTTAGGATTCTTCATCATTAACCGTGATATTAATGGAACAGCATTAGTAACCTTTTTATTCCTAGGAGCACTTATATTAGGACACGTATTCCTAAATAAGAAGAATTAAAAAAAAATATGTTTTATTTTAGGAGAATTTTCTATAAATTTAATTAAATTAACTACTACTTCTGGTTGTTCCTCTAGAGAAAAATATCCACTGTTTAAATTATTTTTCCCTTGAATATTCATAAGTCCTCCTTCACATAAACCATTTAAATAAAGTTCAAGAAAGTCTGATTCCCCTTCGTTAAGTAAATACATGAGTTTGGATTATATTGTTCTTGAATGAAGATTATCTTGACATCCTTAGGAAAAGCTCGATACCAATCAAAACCTGTTTTAAGAGATTCATAAGTGGAATATGATTCAACATATGCACTTCTAATTTTTTTATCAATTGATTTTGGTTTAACTGATATAGTATTATAGAAATAATCGAAAGTATGGACCCTTTTTTTCCTAATATTAAGGTTTCAGATAATATCGGGATTGCATGAAATGCAAAATGCCATAATATATGGATTATGTTTAACTTCATCCCATGGATCAATTCCAGGAATACTTACATTCATAATCACTGCTTTTGAAAGCTCTCCAGGATAAATGTGAAGATATGTATAGACTATTTACCATCCAACATCATGAACAACTAATATTATATCCTGTAAGTCTAAAACTTTTATTAAACCATTTACATACTTTGCAATTGTAATTTTATCATTTGTATAGGAGTTTTTGATTCACTAATACCAGGTAAATCAATAGCTAAACATGAAATTTCGTGCTAAGAATCTTCATTATAGATTTGAAAGCCATCCAATTTTCCGGCCATCCATGCTAAAATAATAATTTAGATTCTCCTTCTAAACCTGCTTCAACAACATATAATGAAATTCCATCTACATCCACTTGCTGATGCTTTAAAGATTGTAAAGTGTTTCTCATGTTAAACCTATCGACTATTACAGGATATTATCCATTATATTTTATTTCTAAACGTTTTCTTCATTATTATAATCGGTTGTAATACCATGGAATGCTAATCCAATTAACCATAATGAAATATATGAAATTATAAACACTACCACTGCAACAATTACCACAGCTAACATTTCCAAACCTAATTGCTGTATCGCAGCTACTCCACCTCCGAATAATAAACCATTAGGTAAATTAGCGTTACCTGAAGCTGCTGCGAATGCTTTTTGAGTGAAGAATGCTATCATTGCTACTCCAAATATTCCGCCGAGTAAATGTCCGGGAAACAAGCCTACCGGGTCTGAGAACCATTTTTGGTTATTAAAGAATTTCTCACCAGCAACAAATAATGGTCCTCCCAGTAATCCGAGAATAACACTACTCGCAGGACTGACAAATCCAGCGATGGGTGTTATAATAATTAATCCAATTAATATACCGTTTGCTGCGTATATTAATCCGGGATTGGTTTTAGTAACATAATATTGAGTCAGCATGGTGGATAGGAATGCGGAAGCAGCGGCTAAGAAGGTGGTTATAACGACAACCATGGCTTCACTGTTGAATGCCAATACACTGCCTGGATTGAATCCGAACCATCCCACCCATAATAGGAGAATAGCGAAGGTAAGCCAACCGGGACTGATTACTGGATTGATTTGAGGACTTTTTTTCAGTCCTTTTAGTTTTTCTTCCTGCCATATTTTCAATACTATGGCTAAACCTGCTATTCCCGCTGCTCCGTGAACAATTAATCCTCCAGCGAAGTCTCTTACACCCATTAAATATAACCATCCTGTGGGATTCCAAATCCAAGCGACGGGTAGATTCCATATTAAGATGAAGTATATCACGGCGAATGCTATAAAGGCTTCTATTTTCATTTTTTTAAGTGCGACAACTCCTACTAAAGCTAAGGTTACGGATGCAAAAGCGGTTTCGAAAAGGAAATATGTTCCGGTAGTTAATCCTGTTCCAAAATATTGTGTAGTCATGGACCACCATACACCGGTTAGTATTCCTGGTGCATTAGTGGAGAATCCGCTTAGGAATAATCCATTGTAGAGGGGATTTCCTATTATTCCCATTATAGTGGGTGCAAATGCTGTGTTGAATCCTATAAAAGCCATTATAAACAATGCAGTTCCAGTAATTAGAAGTGTTTTTAAGAGACTGTTTGAGTAGCGCATGCTTAATTCGCCTACTTCCAGTAATCCTACTGCTACTGTCATAGTGAAGACAAATAACGCTGCTAAAATCACCCATAAATTATTGATTAGATTTATATCAGTCATAATTTTGATAACCCCAATTAAAATTTTTTAAAGGCTAGATTATAAGAAGATGATTAAAAAAAAAGATTTAGATTTTAATTATACCTGAAAAACGTTTTTAATTATTTTTAGGATTAATGAGTAGATAAAAAATAGTTTTGAATCCAGTTAGTTAAAATGAGGGAATAAAAAAAAATATTTTTTTAATTTAATTCTCTAAATATATTCTTATTCTAATTTATTTCTAATTTTTTTTAACTTAGGAATTCTAGTAATTCATTGTTTATTTGATCAGCGTGTGTCCAGATTAAGCAATGTGGCGCATTCTCTACTTCTATATATTTACAATTTTTTATGGCTTCGGGTAATCTTCTGCCGGTTGAGTCTATGGGAAGGATTCTATCTGCGGTTCCTTGAAGGACTAGTGTGGGTACATTAATATTTTTAACGTCTTCTCTAAAGTCTGTTAACCATGCTTTCACGCATTCATATGTTCCAGTTGGTGATGCTCTTGTTGCAACATTCCAGTTGTACTGATAAGCTTGTTTACTTACTAATTTACCTTCAAAGACATCTAGATTGTAGAAATCATGAAAGAATTGAGTAAGGAAAGCAGGACGATCAGCTTTAATGGCATTCATAATTCCATTGAAAACACTTTTATCAACACCTTGAGGATTATCACTTGTTTTTAGTAAGTAAGGTGGAATTGGGGCTAACAATGCTGCTTTTTCAACACGATCTGAATCATATTTTCCTAAGTAACGAGTTACTTCGCCGGTTCCCATTGAAAACCCTATTAATGAGACATCCTGTAAATCTAGAGTATTAATTAATGTATTTAGGTCATCTGTGAAAGTGTCGTAATCATAGCCTGTGGTGGGTTTACTTGATTCACCGAATCCTCTTCGGTCATATGATATGACTCGGTAACCCGCGTCAAGTAAAAATGACTCCTGCTTCTCCCAGGAACCACCGTTTAAAGGCCAACCATGAATTAATACTATGGGTTTACCAGTTCCATGATCCTCATAGTGAAGATTAATATCCCTAGAATTCTCTTTACCAACAGTTATGTATTGCATATTATTCTCCCTCCCCGTTTAAAAAAAATTAGATTCTAAAATTTATATTAAAACTACTTTTTTTATTTAATTTTTTTTTTATTCTAAATGTTAGTTAATATTATGAGTTTTGAATCCTATAATTATTTCGGACTTTACAACATCTTATTTCATTATGTATATATGATTACTTCTAATATGATCATTTAATTTTAAAATACTCGAAGTAATTATTTTAGGTGTAAATTTTAAGATTTTTTATGATTGTAAATCACAATAATTATAAGTCATTGTGAACATATAATATGGTGTAATATAGTGTAATTAGTTAAAGTAGAGTGAATTAGGAAATATAAAACTGTTTCTTATATTTTGAATTTAAAAAAAAAATGGGAGTTGTAATTTATATGTCAAGAGTAATATGGTTTGAGATACCTGCAGATGATCCAGGAAGGGCAGCTAAATTTTATGAAGATGTATTCGGATGGAAAATAGAGAAATGGGAAGGTCCATTCGATTACTGGCTGGTAACCACAGGAGAAAGTGATGAACCCGGTATTGATGGGGCTATAATGCCTAAAGATATGGGTGAAATGGTGAGAGACACAATTGGTGTTGAATCATACGATGAATTTGCAAAGAAAATTGAAAAGGAAGGCGGTAAAATGTTAACTGAAAAAATGACTATACCCGGTATGGGCGTCATGGGTTCATTTAAAGACACTGAAGGAAACATCTTCGCCTTAATGGAACCTAAAATGGATTAAAAAAATTTTATTTTTACCTAAAAATTTTAACGAGAATAAAAAATAAAAATTAACCTCTTCCTTCATCTCATTTTTTTTGTATTTAAATAATCTAATTAAAATTTTTTTTTATTATGAGTAAATAGTAAATGTTGAATGTAATTTCAAAAGATAGCACGAAAATTGATTATGATAAGTATGGTGAGGGTCCAGTAATTATCATGGTGGGTGGAGCTTTCCAACACCGAGCCATTGACGAGAATATGTCACATTTAGCTGAATTATTAGCACCATACTTCTATGTAATTCATTACGATCGTCGTGGTCGTGGTGATAGTGGATGATACTCTGCTTTACACGGTTGATCGTGAAGTTGAAGATATTGCAGCTCTTATTAATGAAATTGATGAGTCTGTTTTATTATTTGGTATGTTCTCTGGTGATTTTCTTGCACTTGAGGCAGTGGTTCAATGTATTATATTAAAAAACTGGCATTATACGAACCCTTCAATATTGACAAGAAAGCTCAATTAGCTTTAGAGAATTACCGAGAAGGAAATTATATCTTTATTAGCGGATGATCATCGCAGTGATGCAGTTGCTCTTGCTATAAAAACGTTTGGAATGCCTATTCAAGCTATTTATGGAATGCGTTGAACACCAGCATGGTCTATCTTTTGAATCCGTGACACATACAATTGCCTATGATGCTATTATAATGGGTGATGTAAGGTGCCTTGAGAACTTTTAGCAACCGGTCATTATGCCTATACTTATTATTGATGGTGAATTGAGTCCTGTTTGGTTACACCAAGCAGCACGAGCACTCATGGATGCTCTTCCAATAATTTGAAACGGAGGTTATGGCTCCCGTGTTACATGAGTTATTCACTAAATAACTAATTATTTTATATATAAAGAATTTTTAATTAATATAATTAAGTGAAATAATATTTATATTTTGGATTTAGTAATAATAAAAAAAAAATCAAAGGAGAATGTTCATTTATGCAAAAAATTATTCCATTCTTATGGTTTGATGGTAAAGCTAAGGATGCTATGAATTTTTATACATCTATTTTCAAAAATTCTAAATTAATTAACCTTAAGCGTTACGGAGAATCTGGGCCAGGAATGGAAGGAAATGTAATGTCTGTGACATTCCAGCTTGATGGTCAAGAGTTTATTGCATTAAATGGTGGTCCGCAATTCAAATTTACACCTGCAATATCATTCTTTGTTAACTGTAACACTCAGGATGAAGTTGATGAGTTATGGGAGAAGCTATCTACTGATGGTGAAGCACAAGGACCGGGTTGGGTTAAAGATAAATATGGAGTATCATGGCAAATTGTCCCTTCTATTTTAGATGAGATGTTAAATGATCCTGATCCTGTAAAATCGCAGCGTGTTATGAAAGCTATGCTTCAAATGAGTAAACTTGATATAAGTAAATTAAAAAACGCATATTATGGTAATTAATTTAAATAAATAAAGTTTATTAATGTAAATATTACTAATTTTTTTTAGAAATCTATCATAAATTTTTATTTTTAATTTAACAATTATTTTCTTTTAAATCTGTAATTCTCGAATATGTGTTAATATTCTGTTATTCTAAGCAGATATTTTTAAACTTATGGTTGAAAATAATTGTACAATTATTACATATTGATATTACAATTCATCATACATAATATTTTTTTTAATCATATGATTTTATACTGAATCAATTTAAATAATTTAAATATATCAATATAACTTAAATTTTTAGTTAGGAGGAGGTTTAAAAGAAATGAATGTTGGAGAAATTATTTCTGATTCAATCAGGTATCCGTCTTCTGATTGGAAAAAATATGTAATATTAGGGGTATTATTAGTTATTCCTATTATTTTCTTTATTGCTTTAGGTTATATTTTAAGAATAATAAAATCAAGTATTGCTGGTTACAGTGAATTACCAGAATTTGATGATTTAGGTGACTTATTTATAGACGGCTTAAAAGTGTTCATAGTTACCATTGTATATAACATTATTCCGTTAATTGTAATAATAGTTGGATTATTTGGTTCCATAGCTGCTGTAGGGGGTGTTGCAAATATCACTAATTATCCATTAGCATTTGCTGGATTATTAGGTGTAACAGTTATAATTGTCTTAATTTTAGCTGTCATATTTGCAATATTTGAAATAATAGCCATTGCAAATATGGCTTATTATGATGAATTAGGTGCAGCCTTTAAATTCAGTGAAATACTAGATAGAATGTCAAAAATAGGATGGGGAAAATATATTATCTGGTTTATAGCTATGATAATAATAGGCATCATAACAGTAATTATAAGTGGTATAATAACTTCAATACCAATCATTGGATATATTATCTCAACTGTATTCATCTTCTCATATTATTATATGTTTTTGGGAAGATCAACTGCTTTAATATTCATAGCTAGCGAAGAGACTCAAAAAAAATCAGCAACATCACGAGAATCAATAGAAGAACCTGAGAAATCCGTATAATAAAAAATATTAAGTATATATAAAAAAATATACTTTTTATTTCATTCATATTTTTTTTTAAAAAAAGTTATTAGGTTGATTTTGATTTGAAAATTAAGTTTAAAAGTTTAATTATAGATTCTATCCGATTTTCATCGGCTGATTGGTATAATGTAATAATTTTAGGTTTAACTCTTTTTTTAATGGAAAACTTGGATTATTTACATAATAATCCACCAAGTATCAATTTATATGATATAACTTTTTTGATTATTATAGGATTCCTAATTTTAATGGAAGCTGGTTATTTATCTCGTATAATTCATGAAACTGTTAAAGGTTCAATTTATCCGCCTAAATTGAATAAATTAATTGAAATGTTTCATCATGGAATTAAAGATGTTACAGTATTCTTCATATATTTCTCTATTCCACTAATTATTTTAATTATTGAAGCTTTTGATTTTAGACATTATGTAGATGCAATCTTTATTAATCCTCATATTTTAACTTATTATTTAATTGATGATATATTATTCTCGCATATAATTCCACATTTACTGTCAAATCATGTAATTGATATTTATATTGTTTTTTTCTCAATAGAAATTATATTAATAATATTCGTTTATTTCATATTCTTATGTGCATTACTTAATATGGCTAATAATAATGGCACTATTCGTTCAGGATTAGATATTAAAGGTTTATATCAAATATTAATGAATGTTGGAGTATTAAATTTAGTTGTAGTATTCCTATTCTTGAGTTTAGTGATCAGTATACTCGGTGTAGACTTTTTCTCTAGTTCCTTTGAATTTATTCCAATAAACATTTACGGTTGGAATATTATTGATATTTTCATACAATTACTATTAGTTCCCTATCTTTTAACCTTCACAGTAAGGCTTTTAGGACTAATAGGTCGACATCACCTTTAATAAAATAAAAAAAATATTTAATGTTATATAATTATAAGTGCTCCGGCCGGGATTCGAACCCGAGTCATCGGCTCGAGAGGCCGACATGATTGGCCGGACTACACTACCGGAGCAAAAAAGTACTTGGAAAAAATAGTGTATGAACTAATTTTTTTATTTAAAGGAATATAAAAGTATTCTCTTAATATATTTAAATATATGTGCTTATTAAATTATTTCCCTAAAATAAAATTATTTGAAGTATAAAATATTTAATTAAACAATATTTTTTTTTAGATGCCTATGGTTTTAGTTATTATTAGTAATATGGGCCATAAAATGACAAATTCTCCATCGGCTAATGTGTATGATACCATTCTTAATTCTTTATCATCTGATTTTTTAGCTTTGTTTATATATATACGCTGTAGAAGTAGAATAATATTAGGATGACTGCAAATAATGGTATTACTTTCAGGTAAATCCCAATGAATAATGGAATGAATGCTATTATATTTAATCTATTTAAGAGTTTTATGGTTCTTTGTTTACCTATTAATACTGGTATTGTTTTTAATTCATCTTTTAGATCACTATTAATATCTTTCAAATCAAAGAAGATAGTGTTAGGTAGAAATTTAAGGAATATACATAAAAAAATTAGAATGTAAGATAACTAATATGTAAGGAATAGTAGAAGGGTATAGAGAAGGTTCCCGCTAAAGACCAAGTTAATGTAGTGTAAATATTTTTAAAAGCTGGTATTTTCTGAGTAAATTTTTTTAACCCAACTGTGTAAAGTACACCCACTATTATTAAACCTAGAATGAATAAGATCATCTCTAAGCTTGAGTAAAGTATTAATAGTATGGTTAGAAGTGAAATGTAGCTCATCATGAGGTAAGGATAGATTTTAGATTTTTTATTGTAGTGTGCAGCTCTTTCTAAGTTACTATCCTCATCTTTCTCCATATCTTTATAGTAATCATAACTATATACCATGAGGGGTATTAGAAATGATATTATTAGGAGAGGTAGATTTACATTCGTTTTAGTCAGTATTGATACTGTTATGAGGAATGCTGGACCAGCGAAAGCGGCGAAGTATCCACCATAAATCATTTCATCCTGTATTGTAGTCACGAATTGGGGTAAAATATTTTTTTTATTATTCCAGTTTAGATTTAGGTTCATAAATTATCAGACTTTTAACTATTAATATATTGTTTTATGTGACCACTAGAACATATAGAGTTATGTGAATAATAGAACAATTTAGTAATATTGAAAATATTATATTAAATAGTAATAAAAGTAATGAAGTTTTTTAATAAAAATTAATTGATTTAAAATAATTAAAACACATTATATTATAAAGTTAATGAATTTAAATTTACAATCAATCAAATATACTATTATTATAACTTAAATATTAATTAAAAACAAAAATTTATAATAAAAAATGATTCAAGAACATAACTAATTTTTAAAATCATACCAATAGCATTTAATTTACTTAGAAATTAATATTAACATTATATAAACTGATGATAAATCACTTGTCGGATGGTGAATTATGTCACAAGCAAATGAAATAATTGACGCTTATAATTTAATGGAAGATTTACTAAAAAAGTATAATGGACAAGATTTAGATGAAGTCTTCACTGGTGAATATTTAAAAACACAATATGGATATTGTTACAAGATTGAAGAAACCTTAAAACTTAAAATGAAAACCATTAATAAAAATAAGGCTTTATTACAGATTTTAATGGATAAAAAATTAATACCTGGAATTGGAAGTGTAAAAGAAGAATTATTAACCATTAAAGGATATTACACAGTGAATGATTTAACTAAACATCCCAGTTTTTCAGAGAAAGCCTTAGAATTATTAGATATAATACAGGAATCCCCAGATTCACTAACTAATTATATAATTAAACGTTATTCTAAATCCCACCCTCATATCCTATTATCATCCTGTTTAAAAGAAAATATTAATTATCTATTTTTTGATATTGAAACCTTAGGACTTAAAAATTTACCAATAACCCTTATGGGTGTGGGTAAGATTAAAAATAATAATATAACAGTTAAACAATATTTATTAACGGATTTAGAAGATGAAAAAGCATTACTAACCAGTTTTTTATCAGATATTGATGACGACACTACCCTTGTATCCTTCAATGGCAGAAGCTTTGATCTACCATTTATAAGAGGAAGATTAAATCACTACAATGTTAAAGCAAATCTTAACAACTGTCACTTGGATTTACTCCACTTCTCTAGACGCATCTGGGGTGGAGTATTACCTAATTGCCGTCTCCAAACATTAGAGAAACATCTATTCCATATGAATCGACTTAATGATGTACCCAGTAGCCTAGTACCTGAATTTTATAAAACCTACCTCGAAACCGGTAACATAGGCCCTTTAATACCCATAGTGGAACATAACCAGCAGGATATAATAACTTTAGCCTGGATACTCTCACAATTATATGAAGAAATATAAAAAAAATTATTATAAGGTAACTCAAAAAAATAATCTTTTTATAATTTTAAATCTAAAATAATACAAAAAATTTAATTAACTATATATAAAGTTTACATACTATATTTAACCTCCAATCACGAAGATTCTCAGGAATATCCCCTTCATTTTCATATAATTTCTTAATAATACATTCCAGATCATCAGCATAAAAACGTAGATTATACAATAAATCAATTTCCTTTTGTATTTGAGGCTCTGAATTATCCCAAAAATGTTTATTATTAGATAATCCTAACGGAACATCTGGTTTAAGAGTAGCCAGTGAATCTAAATGCTTTTGTATCAATACAGTAGTAGCTTCCATTAAAATTCTAACTTTGTCACGTTTTTCAGGAGTATAAAAAGCAGATTTAATTGGACAAAATTCATAATCCAAGATAAAACTTTTAACTTCAGTTATAAGCTCATTTACATCCATATTCTTAAGTTTATCCTCATAATTCAAGTTATCATCCAATTTAATGAACTTATTAAAATTTTCTTCAATAACTGAAACATCCTTATAATCCCCATTATCAAGATACTTTAAATAATCCAACCATTGAACAAATTCATCATGATTAATTACTTTATAATCAAAGAAATCATTTAAATTTTCAATAGAAGTCTTGACATCATTAATTCGATCAGAATCAAGTTCACCCTCAGATTTAATATTACTAAAACAATTCCAAATTAGAACAGTTAAACTTTGTTTAAAATCAATCCAATCATCCATATGAGATCTAACATTATTCTCCATTTTAGACAACCTCCACAATTATATTTATAAATTTTTTTTGAATTAATGAATCATAAATCAGTAGATTTTAACTTCATCAACGATTTCCGAGCAGCTTTATGCACTGCTTCATTACTATCCTTTTCAGCATTAACCAGCACAGTTATTACACATTCACTTTTAGAGTCACCTAAAACAGTAGCTGCAATTTCACGTTTAGATTCATCACCATTTTCTAAAATCTTAATCAACGCATTAATAGCAGGAGCAGTACCAATATTAACTAAAGCTTTAGCAGCCATATAACGTACAAAATATTCTTTATCAATTGAAGCATCAAGATATAAATCAACTGAATGAGGATTATATATCATCCATGAAGTTAATGATTCATAAAAACGAGAAACATCCCCATTCTCCTTGAGAATCGGAATCAATGCATCTACAGCCTTTTTATCAGCTATATTTTTAACTAACTTACCCACAATAGAAGACAGTTTACTACTCCATTTAGAAATTAGAATAAAACCAACCATACAATTATCATCTCAGTTTTAAATATAAGGATTTTTTTTCAATAAGATAATTATCTGGGAGAAAAATTTATATTAATTTTTTTTAGATCAATTCTATATACTATTATATTCAAATTAAATTTTATAAATTTATAGTAAAAAATAATATATAATATTTTTTTCACCTTAAAAGAAAAATTTATATTTTTTACATTTAGTATATTTAAAAAAAAAATAATAATCAAAAGTTAAATCTAATTTTTTTTTTATGACAAAGAAATCTCAAATGGAACAATTATCCCCTAATATATTATTATATATAATAATAATTTTAGCTGTCTTATTAGCCGCGGCAGTGGGTTACATTTATTATACTAGTGTGGATCATCCCACAATTACCAATAACAATACAAATACCAGTAATATAACATTAAATCAATCTATAAACCAATCAACAATAAATAATAATTCCAGTGCAAAAATCAGTCAAAATGAAGCTATAAACATAGCATTACAATATGCAACAAGTCATGAAGGATTTATCAAGTTTCCACTCTCAGTAGCAAATACACCAGGTTCAGTAGAATTAGTAATGTACGGATCAAACCCTAATCAATTAGAATATGTTATAACCATTATGAATGATGATACAGGTCAATTAATGGGTTATGTAGATGTTAATGCTAATAATGGACAAGTAATACAATATTACCAAAACCCTAAATAAGTTTATATAAATGCATCCTAAAAAAAGAATTAAAAGTAATAAAATTAAATAATCTAATTTTTAATGTTCTTGGAAGAATTTTTTAGTCTGCATTTCCTCCATATTACCTACAATTCTTTTCAATTCCGGAGCCGGAATGCTAACTATTACCTCCTCTGGTTTAATATCCATAAAATTTCTTGATCCTACATCTGCAAAACCATAAGTAACCTCCCCAGTTAAGTAAGGTTTAGATGCCATCGTGCAACATATAGGACCTATACCCGCACCCAAGGCTTCAGCACCGGAATCAAATGCATTAGCATGCAATAAAGTCATACCTTGTTTAGCTTCGCAAATAATGAATATAACATCAGGATCGAAGTCAGCTTTCGTTAATGGTGCAAAAAGTACTGCATGAAAAATTCCAGATTCTATTGCAGGATTATGGGTTCCAGCACGTTGAAAAGCTGGAACACTCTTAAAAACCCCTCTAGGTATAAGGAAGGAACCACTACGCATATTAGCTGGTAATTCATTAGGATCCTTCAATCCAGAATACCTCATACCACCACCACATTCCTCTTCCTCCACGGTTGAATAGAATATTTCACCATTCATAGCTTTACTAATTTTCGCGCAGAATCTAGATTTACCCTTTTCCTTCTCAATATTTCGAGGCTCCCTAACTGACCATTTAATAGCCACCGGAGTATTTTCAAGCCCTAAAATATTAATTAACTTTTGTCCTAATTCCTGATACATGGTTATAACCTCATTTTTCTATAAAAAAAAATTTATTTATTAAACCATTAATTAAATCAGGTTTATCAATCTTTTAATATAATAACCTATTTTTTTTAACAAAAAGAAATCTGAATCTTAGGAAATATCCCTCTTAAAAATGTTCAATTCAATATTAAATACATTTAATATTATCCAAAAACAAAAAACACATAATAATAGATTAATAAAATCTACCTTCTAACATTTTATAATTTCCAAAATAATTATTAGCTTAAAAAATATTAGCTTAAAAAAAAGGAATATTTTTATCTATGACTCGCAGACTCTTCTGGAAAAAACCTATAAGTCATTTATTAGAGATTAGTGAAAGTGAAAAGGGTCTTGTAAAAGTTTTAGGAACACCAGCACTTTTTTTAATGGGTTTAGGTGCAATTATAGGTGCCGGTATCTTTATACTAACCGGTGTTGCATCAGCTGATTACGCTGGACCTGCTCTCATTTTATCATTCGTATTTGCAGGTTTAGCCTGTTTATTCACTGCTCTTTGCTACGCTGAATTCGCATCAATGGTACCAGTAGCAGGTAGTGCTTATACTTATAGTTATGTAACATTAGGAGAATTATTCGCTTGGATCATAGGCTGGGACCTAATATTAGAATACACTTTAATTGTAACTGCATTAGCTGTAGGTTGGTCAGGTTACATGGTTAGTATAATATCAACATTAGGAATAAATTTACCACCTCAACTCTTAAATCCACCAGGAGTAGCAGGGGGATTCATCAACCTCCCCGCAGTTCTAATTATAGGAATTATAAGTTTAATATTAATTCGTGGTACCAAACTTAGTGCACAATTTAATTCACTCATAGTAATGATTAAAATATTCGTTGTACTATTATTCATAGCCATAGGGGTGAATTATATTCATCCAGCTAATTACCATCCTTTCCTACCTTACGGTTATATAGGTATATTTAAAGGTGCTGCTATTATATTCTTTGCTTATATAGGCTTTGACGCTATCACCACTGCAGCAGAAGAAGTTAAAAACCCTCAGAGAACCTTTCCCATTGCAATTTTAGGATCCCTAATCGTTGCCAGTATACTCTATATAATAGTAACTTTTGTGTTAAATGGTATGGTTCCATATTACGAACTAGGAATCGCCGCCCCAGTAGCTTACGCCCTTAACTTTGCTGGTATTCACTGGGCAGATATAGTGGTATCTGTAGGAGCATTAGCAGGACTTACCAGTGTAATATTAGTAGGTTTCTTTGGACAGAGTAGAGTATTCTTTGCAATGGCTAGGGATGGTTTACTACCACCATTCTTCACTAAACTTCATAAAACATTTAAAACACCAATTAATGGAATAATGCTTGTAGGTGTAGTTGCAGCAGTTTTAGCAGCGTTTCTCCCGATAACTGATATTGCTGAATTAGTGAATATTGGAACCTTAGCTGCTTTTATAATGGTATCAGCATCAGTATTAGTTTTAAGAAGAACTAGACCAGATATAAAACGCCCATTTAAAACACCATACCTCCCCTGGGTTCCCATTCTAGCTATAATATCTGCTTTAGGTTTAGTTATTGAATTACCATCAGTAACACTACTACGATTCGTAGTGTGGCTGGCTATAGGATTAATTATATACTACTTCTATGGTCGGAGGCATAGTCACCTCACTGGAGAACATGGAACCGGAGAAGAAGAAGTAATTAAGAACATTCCTGATGAATAATATTTATAATCAATAGATTCACCCTGTATAACTTGATTCAATTTTTTTTGGAAAATTATTTACTTTTATAAAAACATAACATTAATTAGATGAAGAATGAGTTGAGGGGATAGGTTTTGTTATGACCGATGAAAACAAATATGAAAAAGCAAGTTTTGCTGCGGGATGTTTTTGGGGTGTAGAGGAAGCTTTCAGATGCCTTAATGGAGTAATATCAACAACTGTAGGTTATATGGGTGGTGTAACTGATAATCCGACCTATAATGATGTTTGCAGTGGAACTACAGGGCATGCCGAGACCGTAGAAGTAACATTTGATCCTAAAATTATATCTTACGGAGATTTATTAAATGTTTTCTGGCAAAAACATGACCCTACCACTTTAAACAGGCAAGGCCCAGATATTGGTGACCAGTACCGTTCAGTAATCTTTTATTATAATGAGAATCAAAAAAAACTTGCAGAATCATCTAAAGAAAAACTACAAGAATCAAGTGAATATGACCGAGAGATTGTAACACAAATAATTCCAGCTCCAAAATTTTATCCTGCTGAAAATTATCATCAACAATACTTAATGAAGAGAGGTAAAAAGAGTTGTAGATTTTAAATAATTCTACATACTATATTTATTTTTTAATTCATTATCATTTATTAGGTTATTTTTATGAAAATAGAGGAATTAAGAGAATTTTTCAAACGAGATGAATTCGCAGCTTATTGTGACATAAAAATTGTGGATATTTCACCAGGATATGCTAAAACAGAAATGCTTATCACTGAAAATCATTTAAATGGTGTTAAAACAGTTCATGGAGGGACATTATTCACATTAGCTGATTTTGCCTTTGCAGTAGCTGCTAATAGTCATGGAAACGTTACCGTAGCTATAAATGTTAGTATAACTTTTATGAAAGCTGTAAATAAGGGTAAAATCACCGCTGAAGCAAGGGAGTTATCCAGTAACCCTAAACTCGCAACCTACACTGTGGATATTAGTGATGAAGAAGGAGATCTAGTCGCAGTATTCCAAGGACTAGCATATCGTAAAAAAGATACACTCCAATCTTTAATGGATAAATAAAATCTCTAGATTAACTTATTTTAATATAATCAAAGCATTTATTTTAAATTCATACAAAATACATTTAAAATTTATCGCATTTTTTTTTAACTTTCAAATACATCTAGTAGGGGGTAATTAAGTAATGGTGGATTTAAATCAGAATGAAATACAGGAATTACAGGAGAAACTTATCTTAATTTATAAATTTATAAATCAGGAGAGAATGTATGAAAAATTCTTCTTCGAAGGTTTAGATACAAAAAAATCTTTTAAAACTGATAATAAGTTAATTAATAAACTTTTAGAAATGAAAGATCCTGAGGAATTTCTAGAAACATGTATAATAGAATTAGAGGAATTAAAAACAGAAAAAAATATAGAATTAGAAGATAATATTTCATTATATAATATACTAGAAGTTCAGGATTTTGAAAATTTATATAATAAGTATGGTATGGTAGATATGGATGATGTGGATAAATTAGATATAAATAAATTATTAGATTTTATTTAAATAATTCATTATAAATTTTATTTATATACAAAGTTTTATAAAGACGAATTAGACAAATAAATTTAAACATTATATTTTTTGAATATAAATTAATATTCAAAATGGAAATCATTTTTAAAGACTTATTATAGGAATAATTTATTTTTATATTCCGAATATTTAAACGAAAAAAATAATCCTAAATAATTAATCATTTAGGATTTAAAATAAGAAAATAAATAAAAACTTATTTATTCAAAAAAAATTGGATAGTGATATTAAATGTCAGGAATTGTAGGATATGGAGTTCATATACCATCATATAGAATAAAAGTTGAAGAAATCGCTAAAGTTTGGGGTGATGACCCAGCTGCTATATCTAAAGGATTAATTTTACAAGAAAAATCTGTACCAGCTCCCGATGAAGATACAGCAACAATATCAGTTGAAGCTTCAAGATATGCACTTAAAAGAGCTTTAATAGACCCTCAAAAAATTGAAGCCGTTTATGTAGGTTCAGAATCACATCCATATGCAGTGAAACCAACTGCCACTATAGTAGCAGAAGCCGTAGAAGCTACACCTAATTTAACTGCAGCTGACCTTGAATTCGCATGTAAAGCTGGTACTGCTGCAATGCAAATAGTTATGGGGCTTGTTGAATCAGATTTAATAGAATATGGATTAGCTGTTGGAGCTGATACTGCTCAAGGTGCACCTAGTGATGCTTTAGAATACACTGCATCAGCCGGTGGAGCAGCTTATATAATAGGAAAAAATAATACCTTAGCTGATTTTGAAGGTACCTTCAGTTACACATCAGACACACCAGATTTTTATAGACGGGAAGGAAAACCTTATCCTAAACATGGTGGAAGATTCACTGGTGAACCAGCCTATTTCAAACATGTGCTAAACGGGGCTAAAGGTATTTTCGATAAAATGGGTACAGAAGCCTCAGATTATGATCATGTAGTATTTCACCAACCTAATGGTAAATTTTACACTAGAGCTGCAAGAAAATTAGGATTTAATCAAAAACAATATGAAACAGGTCTCTTATCTCCATTTATAGGGAATACTTATTCAGGAGCCACTCCATTAGGACTTGCAGCTATATTAGATATTGCTCAGCCAGGTGAACGTATAATGGCTGTTTCATACGGTTCTGGTGCCGGAAGTGACGCTTTCAGCATAACCGTAAATGATGAAATAGAAGAGAGAAGAGAGTTAGCACCTAAAGTAAGGAATATGGTTAAAGATAAAGAATACGTTGATTACGCAATTTACGCTAAATTTAAAGGTAAACTACGAATGGCTGGTTTAACCCAATATTAAAAAAAAAAAATTATTTAAATTAACTAAAAGTTTTTCAAATAATAATAATTATAGGAGTTTTAAGAAAATGCATAATAAAAATTTATATGGGGGATTAATAGTTTGAGAGATGTTGCAATTATAGGAGTATCACAAACTAAATTCGGAGAATTATGGGATACTTCATTTAGAGATATGATTACGGAAGCTGGATTGAAAGCTATCCAAGATTCCGGTATTAAAGGAGTAGATTTAGATGCCATGTATGTTGGTAACATGTCCGCAGGTTTATTTGTAGAGCAGGAGCATATAGCATCACTTATAGCTGACCAAGCAGGTTTAAATCCACTCCCATGTACCCGTGTAGAAGCAGCCTGTGCATCAGGTGGATTAGCATTAAGAAGTGGTATCATGGCAGTAGCATCAGGTTACCATGATATCGTAATATCCGCCGGTGTAGAGAAAATGACTGACGTAGTAGATCCCACACCCATTGTAGCTACTGCATCTGATCAAGAATGGGAAGCTCAACAAGGAGTTAACTTCCCTTCACTCTACGCTATGATCGCCAGAAGACATATGTATGAATATGGAACCACTAGAGAACAATTAGCAATGTTCAGTGTTATTAACCATAAAAATGGTGCTCGCAATCCATTAGCACAATTTGGTATGGAAATAACCATAGATCAAGTTTTAAATAGTAGTATAGTGGCAGACCCATTAAGATTACTAGATTGTTCACCAATAACTGATGGAGCAGCAGCTGTAATTCTCTGCCCTGCTGAAGATGCTCGTAAATATACGGACTCACCCGTATATGTGAAAGCCTCAACTCAAGCATCAGGAACAATTGCATTACATGAAAGGAAAGATATAACCACCATTGATTCAACAGTACATGCAGCTCGAAAAGCATATAAAATGGCAGGCTTAACACCAAAAGATATTGATGCAGTTGAAGTG
This sequence comes from Methanobacterium sp., assembly GCA_015661405.1. GTDB lineage: Archaea > Methanobacteriota > Methanobacteria > Methanobacteriales > Methanobacteriaceae > Methanobacterium_A. The sequence goes on along the minus strand of JACWMK010000018.1, from coordinate 10,718 downwards.
CATGATTGCTTCAGTATTAATGGTTTACTCGCTATAGAAGACTTAGGTTTCGTTGAGAAAGGAAAAGCAGGTCCATTTGTAGAGGATGGAATGACTGAAATTGACGGGCAAATACCAGTTAACCCATCTGGTGGTCTCAAATCAAGAGGACATCCATTAGGTGCAACAGGAATAGCCCAAGCAGCTGAAATAGTATGGCAACTACGAGGACAAGCAGGTAAAAGACAAGTTAAAGACATAGAAGTAGGTATGACTCATAATATTGGTGGAACTGGTGGAACCGCAGCAGTCCATATACTCTCTAATTAAAAAAATTAGATACATACTTAAAAATAATTTAAAGGAGAAAACATTCCTTTAATTATTATTAAATTTTTTTTTAAGAATTAAATATTATAAATAATTTGTAAATTTTTTTTAAATTTTTATTCACTTGTAACTGGTAATTTTTTGGATTTCCATTTAGTAATTCCACCGGTAATATTATAAACTTCATTAAATCCATGTTTCTTCATTAAATTACAAGCTATAATACTCCTTTTACCTCTTCTGCAATATATAAAATATTTCTTGTTTTTATCCATTCTATCCAATTCATCTTCAAAACTGTGAGATTTAACATTTAAAAGATGAGCACTCTCTAAATGTTCTTCTTTATATTCATTAGGAGTGCGTACGTCAAGAATAATAAAATTAGGATTATTACCTTTTTTTTCAATTATAATAAATGCTTCATCAGGTTCAATCTCATTTACAACCTTTTTTTCACGTTTAAATATGGGTAACATATACTAATACTCCACCATGAATCAAAATTAATTTAATTAGAATAAATAACTATTTAAAAAAATAATTATATCTGTAAAAATCATTGTTAATTATAAAATATATTAATATTACAATAAACTTTAAAAAAAAAGATTGAATTTTTAGATATTTAAAAAAAAAAGAAATTTAATTTAATTTCAAAAAATAAATTATTCAAAACAAAAGAAATGTATAAAAAGTTTAATTTAAACCTTTTACATCATAGGTGGCATTCCACCAGGCATTCCGCCCATTCCTTCCATATCTTCAGGTCCTGGTTTTCCAGAGCCGCTGGATGCGATAACATCATCGATTCTTAGAATCATTTCAGCAGCTTCAGCAGCGGATTGAATAGCCTGTTTTTTAACTCGGCGAGGTTCAATTACTCCACTTTTAAACATATCCGTTACACCGCCTTTAAAGACGTCAAGTCCCATGTAAATAGATTTTTCATGAGCCGCTCTTAAATCAACTAATGAATCAATACTATCTAATCCAGCGTTTTCAGCTAAGGTTTTAGGAACAACTTCTAAAGCTTCAGCGAAAGCAGCAACTGCTAACTGTTCTCTTCCACTTATAGTGTCAGCGTATTCTTTTAATCCTCTAGCTATAGCTATTTCAGCAGCGCCTCCACCAGCAACTACTTTACCATCTTCAACAGTAGCAGCTACAACACCTATAGCGTCTTCAACTGCTCTCTCGATTTCATCAACAACATGTTCTGTGGAACCTCTAACCAGTAAAGTAACAGCTTTAGGATCTTTACATCCTTCCACAAATATCATCTCGTCACCAGAGATTTTCCTCTCACGAACTACTCCAGCTTCACCAAGATCATCCACGGTGAGGTCGTCAAGATTAGTTACCACGCTAGCTTGAGTGGCTTTACCGAGTTTTTCCATATCAGATTTTTTAACTCTTCTAACAGCCATAACTCCTGCTTTAGCAAGATAATGTTGTGCTAAATCATCAATACCTTTCTGACAGAATAAAACATTAGCTCCAGCATCTACTATTTTGTCAACCATACCTTTAATCATATTTTCTTCTTGTTCAATGAAAGCTTGCATTTGACTAGGGTCAGTGATTCGGATTTCAGCGTCAACTTCTGTTTCTTTTACTTCAATAGCACTATTTAATAGAGCTATTCTAGCATCATCAACTTTACTAGGCATTCCAGGGTGTACTCTTTCTTTATCAATTATAACTCCCTGCACTAATGCTGAATCATCAATAGTTGCACCGTCTTTTTTCTCGATTTTTATATGATCCTGATCGATTTCTCCCTCATCTTCTACTTGTTTCACTGCACCGACAACTAGTCTTGCTAAAGGTTCCCTAGCTTTTTCGGTTCCTTTACCCGTCATAGCTGTCATAGCTATTTTTAGGAGTGTATCTCGGTCATCTGCATCGATTGATATGACGTTTAAGATTTCTTGTGCTTTTTCAGCTGCTTGTCTGTATCCCATAGCAACAATGGTGGGGTGTATATCCATATCTAGGAGTCCCTCAGCTTTTTTAAGTAATTCACCTGCAATAATTACTGCAGTGGTAGTTCCATCGCCCACTTCATCTTCCTGGGTTTTAGCTACTTCTACGAGCATTTTAGCTGCAGGATGTTCAATATCCATTTCTTTAAGGATGGTTACTCCATCATTAGTTACTACTATGTCACCTAGAGAGTCTACTAACATTTTATCCATACCTTTAGGACCGAGAGTTGTTCTTACAGTTTCTGCTAGAACTTTACCTGCTAAGATATTCATTCTTTGAGCATCTCTACCTAAAAATCTGTTAGTACCTTCTGGTAATATTAATACTTGTTGGCCACCTTGGCCGCCTAATTGAGCCACTATACATCACCTCATATTTTTTAATTTACTATATTATCAGTGGGTTAGAGGTTATATAAATACTTAACCCATAAGAAATAGTGTAAAAATAAAAAAATAATGACTTAGATTCCCATAAAGAGTAATCCTAGCCTTACAATTTATTATATATTTTAACTATAAAATTAAATCTCTTTATAAAAAATATTTTTAATCATTAATATTTTAGGGCAATTTAACATTATTTAACCAGAAATCTTGTATAGATTTCGCCACGTTAATAAACTGATTTAGATCGACTGGTTTAGTTAAGTAAGCGTTGGCGTGGTTTTTATAAGTTCTTGTTATGTCTTTTTCTGCATTGGAAGTGGTTAAAATAACGATTGGAATTGATTTTAAAGCTTCATCATGTTTGATTTCTTTTAGAACATCGCATCCACTTTTTAGGGGTAAGTTAAGATCTAATATTATAAGTTTAGGTCGGTTTGCATTAGAGTATTTCCCTTCCTGGTTTATTATTTGCATTGCTTCCATTCCGTCAGATGCAACTGTCAGATTATAGTTAATTTCAGCATCTTTAAATGCTTCAATTATAAGTCGAACATCACCAGGATTATCTTCAACCAGTAGAATATCCACTGGATAATTATTATTATACATTATAACTAATATCTCCTATAAAAAAAAGTTACATACATGATAAAATTATTAAACAATTTTTTATTATAAATATTACTCTAAAATCTATAAAATATTTATTATGTATAAAGGGTAGTTTTATTTAATTTAACGATATGCACGTGGTTACAGATTCTTTTATTATTTTCTAAAGGTTTTAACCATAAAAAAATATTAAAAAAAAATGTTCAATAGCCTTTATTAAAATTAGGATATTACAGTAATTGGAACCTTTGATTCTTTAACTACTTTATCTACAGTATTTCCGGTTACAAATTTTTCTAATCCATGTTTACCTGATTTACCAATCACCACTTGGTCCACGTCTTCGTCTTCAATGGTTTTGAGTATTACATCTGAGGGCTTGCCTTTTTTCATTAAGGTAATTAGATTTACATTAGTACATTTACCAGCACATTGTATTTTTTCCAATTTTTCTTTGAAACTTTCAACGGCCTTTTCTCCTTCATCTTTTAATTGATCACTCAACTCCTTTCTTAGGTCTTTTGATGGAACTGCTTCCAGATAACCCTCACCTCTTTCCATTCGATCACCTTGACTGGTGTCAACAACATATAAAACAATTATATCCATATTTCCATCTTTAGCAAGTGATATTGCATATTCTCCTGCTTTTTCTGCATTTTTTGAGCCATCTGTAGGTACTAATATTTTCTTATTCATCTAAATTTACCTCCTAAAAAAAAATTAATAAAATTATTACAATCTTTGAAAACAATTATATCACAGTATTATTGTATTATGTTAAAGCTTACCCTTAAATTTTTCTCTATTTTTTTAAGAAACTTGAATAAAGAAAATTTAATATAATCCTTTCAAAATAATAACACAACTTATATATGTTGTAAATTATAAATACAAATTAATTAATTGTACAAGTTAAAAAGGTTGTATAATTAAATTACAACTTATAAATATTGTATAAAAATAGACTCATTTAATGAGGGGACAATTGAATAATTATGCCAAAAAAATTATTTGTATTATTAGGGGATGTTAAATCCTCACGTGAAATAAAAAATAGAAAATTATTCCAGGAAAAATTAATTAAAGTATGCAATGAATTAAATCAGGAATATCAACAGAATTTATATGCTGATTTTAAAATTTTAAAAGGATTAGATGAAATAGGAGGAGTATTAACAGAAACATCATCCATTTATAAGATAATAAGTAAAATAACCAATCAAATATATCCAAATACTATTCGATTCATATTAGTCCGGGATTATATAGACACTGCTTTGAATAGTAAAGATGTAACTAGAATGGATGGTCCAGCATTTCATAAGGCATCGGAGAGGATGAAGTTATTAAAAAAATCTAAAACTTTTTTTGACATGGTAACTTATAATGAAACAATTGATAGCAGTCTAATTATAATGATTAATTTAATGTTATTATATAAAGAAAGATGGACTAAAAAACAGCGTCAAATAATAGAAGAGTATGAAAAAACATTAAATCAAAAAAAAGTAGCCTTCAAATATAATATAACTCAACAAGCTGTATCTAAAGTTATCAATAACACTAAATGGAAGAATATTAAAGATTTAGAGAATCAGTTAAATCAAATAATAGGTAAATTAGGTGTTCAATTAAAATGAGTATCATAATTGATTTAATAATAGTAATTTTAGGATATCTAATATTATTATCAACAAGTGGATTAATTGTGAAATTCATTCTAAGAAGAGTTGAACATGAAAAAGGCCAAGAAATTGCAAGTAAAGCCGAATTAGACACGGGATTCATCATAGGTAAATGTGAAAATATTTTAATAGTATCATTAGTATTAGTTAATGCATACACTGCATTAGCTTTAATATTCACAGCAAAAACAATAATCCGAGCAGAAGACATTAAAAAGAATTCATTATATTACTTAGCAGGGACCATGATCAACGTAACCTATTCAATAATATTCGGGATAATCATCAAAACACTAATAGGTTTATAAAAATAAATTAAATAGTTCACATGGGAAGTTTTCCATATTTCCAGTGAATAGGAAATAAATATAATAAAATAAACTAATCATAGTCATCCACATTTTTACTTGAGTATTGAATTAATTTAATATATTATTAATATTAATTCTTATATAGAATAATAATAAATAATATTCAAATATTTAAGAGAAGGTAGATTTTTTAATGAAAATTGAAATTAAATACTGTCCAAACTGTGGATCAAAAAATATAAAATGGGTTAATCCCGTAATGTGGTAATTATGGATATGTTACGACTGCGGATACGAAGGACCAATAATTATAGACGATAAAGAATTAGCCGAAGAAATCAGAAAAAATTACTTGGAAAAGAATCAAAATGAAGAATCATAAATAAAAAAAAATATTTATTTTAAATTTATTAGTATTATATAAGTGATTATTATTCTTATTATAGAAAATATTCAGTGGATTGGTAAATGTAAACCAGTAATGTAATTTCCCAGTGATACAGTAATATTCGCTTCAATAATCGCAGCAATAAAGATTAAAATTACAGCAATTATCAACAATGCAAAGGAATCCTCAAGTTTCCAATAATGCACAGTAATAGATGTTTCTTTTATAATACTTTTCAATACTCCCAAAACTAAGGTTGAAAGTCTAAAACCCGCCGTACCCGCTATAATAAAGCCAGGGATTTCCAATATACCATGAGGTAAAGTGTAGATAATAAAATCACCAACAGTAAGAACTCCATAATTACTGGAAATACCACCATGTAATAAAAATCCAATAAAGGCGCCATAAATAAATCCATTAAAAGCTAACGCTACAGCTGGAATTATAATAATTAATCCACCAAAATATGATAAAAACACAGCTTGAAGATTATGCATGAATAATGAAAGTGTAGTTAATTCAACATTAGTTTCACGAGCTAAATATGCTAAAAAATTTCTAGTAAAACCCAATAAAAAATAACCAACCATAATACCTACAAACAACGATGCGAAATAAATCACAATAGATATCACTAAGATTGTCTTATTCCGGTTATAAAGACCTTTAAAGTAACTAATGAGTTTAACCAGTAAATTATTATCTGAAATCATCCCAGACATGCATAAATACTCCCAGTTCTTAAAATAAAATTTTTTTAATGTATTAATTGTACTGAAAAAAGAGAAGATGTCGAATCATCCTCCTATTGCATTTCATATTGTTCCCCTCATTAGCTTTTTATGGGATGTTTAAGCCGGTAAAATAATTTCCCAAATGAACGGAATAATTAGCTTCAATAACTGCTGCAATACAAATTAAGACTATTGCTATTGCAAGCAATGCAAGGGAATCCTTAATTTTCCAATAATGATCACTTATCGGTTTTTCATTACCCATACTAGTTAATACCCCTATAACTAATGTTGCTAGTCTTAAACCTCCAGCACTTGCTATAATAAAGCTGGGAATTTCAAATATACCATGCGGTAAAGTGTAAATAATAAAATCTACGGGATTACTAACAAAATAATTGGGTAAAACTCCACCATGTAAAAAATATCCTACAAATGCTCCGTAAATAAATCCATTAAAAGCTAAGGCTCCTATTGGAATTATAATAATTAACCCACCAAAGTATGAAAAAAGTAAAGATTGAAGATTATGTAGTAATATTGAAAATGTAGTTATTTCAATAATCATTCCACGAAGTTTATTAATAATAGATGTTAAAAAATTTCCAGTAAAAGCTGTAGAGAAATAACCTATAAATATACCTATAAATAAGGATGCAAAATAAATAACAACTGCAATCAATAAAAGCTTTTTATTTCGATTATAAAGACCTACAAAAAAACCATAATACTTATTATGAATTTTATTATCTGGAGTCATAGTAGACATTACAATAAATCCCCCTATTTTCTATTTTAACCATTAGTATGGTATTAATAATATTAAACCCCCTATTTTTTTTAAAGATTTCAAATATAGAATTTAGTTATAATGATTGTTTTTTTGATGTTTTATAAAATAAGTATTAAAATATGTTCCATTGTAAAAAGCAAATTCAGTTAGATTTTATATATTTTATGTAGTACAAAAATAATAAATTTTTTTAAATAAATTCTAAATTCTTTTAATAATAATGTTATTCTTCTTAAAAAAATTATTTGTATCTTCAATTACTTATTATGATTCTTTCTTTTGAAAATTCACGAGATATCCATCTATATATGAAAATTTTAATAAAACTTATTCCTTTTTTTTAGTAATAAAAATTTCAGAATTAATTATTATTTTATAAATGTTTAATATTCTATAAATATTCTCTCTAGCCAATCAAAAATCACTGCTAACATTAAACTGGAATTAGCCACTTGACAATGAGCATCCGCACCCTCATCCTCCGTGAATATATGAATATCCTTCGGACCAGATACTTTATCATAAAATAATTTAGCTTGATTCATCGCCATATCACCCTCACCACTACCCACTAATGTTAAAGTGGGTGTAGTTATATTATCCAATAAATCTACAATATTAAATTCTTTCATATATTCTCTAACTTCTTTAAAGTTTCTAAACCCATAACGTCTCTCAAATGTTTCAATAGACCATTTGGCTTTAGGATAAACTTTAAACATTTCCTCATAATCCTTCACATCTACCGCTTCTAACTCATTAACTCCTGGAAACATGCTGAAATAACTGTAAATATCAACTATTGGCGTGTCAATTATACAGGCTTTAATTCTCTTCTCAAAAATAATGGCTCGACTAACAAAATAACCACCTAAACTCAACCCTAACAAAGCTAAACGTTCATCATCCACATCACTACGTGAAATAGCATAATCAACCACTGCTTTCACCGGTTTCTCATAATCCGGGATGAAATGATTTTCTGGGTAAAGATGACTAGGACCCGCTTGCCCTGGTCCCTCAAAAATTAATGCATTATAACCACGTTCAGTAGCACTTAAACCTAAAAAATATAGTTCTTCACTAGTGCCGTCAAAGCCTGTCATTAAAATCAAAGTGGGTCTAGGCTCATTAGTATTGAGGGGTGATATAAAATAGCCTATCAAATTCATATCCTCAAAAGGAATCTCTAATACCTCTAAAGATGTTGTAGGGGATAATTTACCAGCTTCTTGAAGACAATACCTACTCTTTAACCAATTCATCCGCCGATCAGGTGTTGAAAAGAAACCATAATACTCGGCTGAGCGATAATACATGGATGCTCTTAGAAATGCTTCCCGAGCACTAACCCGTTGACCCTTATTCAGGTAATCCACAGCTTCAGATTCTACTAATGCTGCGGTTTCATGCCATTCCTTAACCCAACTAACTTGATCACCATCCTTAATCCGTTTAGCGGTACTCAGACATTCACCGATAGATGCACCATTATTATAATGACTACCCATAACTCTTAAAAACTGGAAATCAAATTCCTCATCATCAAAAAGATTAAACCGCACACTAGAACGTTTCACTTCACTCATAACAAATTACACCCCATACACCCTTTAAATTAATATTCATAAAATATAGATTTTAAAGATTAAAACTTCATTTTATTTAATATATAAATAAAAGGTAATAAATTTTATTTATTAATGAAAATTAACGATAATTTTTTCTAAAAAAAAAATGTTTTAATGTAATATATTATAATACATTATAGAAAATCATTTTTATAACTTTTTTTCAAAAGATTCTAAAAATATAAATAAATAAGTATTAATTGTTAGTATTTTTTTACTTTAATTTCCTATAATTCTTTAATTTTAAATTTAATTGATTAAAATCTTTTTTACTTAGTTAATGATTCAGTCTATTATTGTAAGTGAATTTAGGGATTGATATACATTAATCTATTGGTATAAGAGTCTTAATTAAGGCTTCATTGGTTAAAAAAAGAATCAATAGAATATATTGATTAAATGTAATTTCAATCTCTTTTAATAAGGTCTTAAATCATTAAAACAACTCTAAAACGTCCATTTTTCCGGTTTAAAACCAAAACCTTTATAAGTAAATAGTAATTGATAGTTGGATTAAGTCCATAAAGATTCACATATATTGAACCTATTTGAATCTCTGTTTGGACATGGAGGCGGTAAAATTAAGAGTAAATCGATTATGGCAGTGTTATTGTTATGTACAATAGCATTGCCTTTTAGCGTAGGAACAGCGTTTGCATCTAACACAACTCAAACAAACACTAGTACTACGCCTAATTTAGTAAATGTGACAAATAAGAACACTACAACAATAAACAATACAAAAGCAACAGTCAATCCCGTAGTGAAAACAACAGCAACCAACACTTCAACTAAAAACCCTACAATAAACAACAGTACGGTTAAATCCAGTTCAAAATTAGCAGCTGGATCACCATCTAGTGTAAGTTTCAGTAAAGCACAAATTAACAGTGCAGCAGCTAAAATTGAAACTTTTGTGCAAATTAACCACAGGTTACCCAATTATGTGACAATATCCAACACTGAAGTAACAATGCCACAATTCCTACAATTACTAACAAACAACCTGTTAAACATTAACAAAGGAATAAACACAACAATAAACCTTAAAACAGTGCAAACACCAAGTAATTCCACCGAAACAGTTAAAACTGGGGAAATTCTAGAAGCAGAGTACCTAAAAATTGCTCAAAGCATACAAACAAGCATAGCATCAACTGGAACAGCACCAAGTTACATTAACAGTTCACTGGGAAAAATCAACTTCAACAACCTAGTTTACACATTCAGTAAAATATTAAACTTCCAAAACAACAACAATAGACTACCCTCTTACGTATCAGTGGAGTCTTGGTCAAAAGTTATTGTTAACACTGCTTCATCCGAAGGTAGCGCTGCACTCAGACCTGTTTATATTTGCTCAGACAATATAAATAATGTTCAAGCAGATACCGCTAGAATTAACGATTTAATCAGTGCCTTAGCTAAATTAGGAATCAAAGCCTACAACATGGGACTAGGACCCAATACACATGACAATATTTTAAGCGACTCTAGTGTACCTAGTAATGCAGTAATTGTTGAAATATACGGCGGAGCTGACGCAGGAGTAATAGCAGAAAAATCAAGCACCTGGTATAAAGATCTCCTCGGAAAAAGAACAGATTTCGTAGTATATACACCAACAGCAACCAACATCACCGGATTAGCATGGTTACCACGCGCACACGACGACAACTACGATCCAGCATCCTTCACAGGACTAGCAAACCCTGCAAAAGTCCTATTAGATGATGGAATACAATACTATTACGGTTTAACCACCAATACAATGACACCATGCGCAGAAGCAATCTACAACATAGATATCTAAAAAAAAACAATAAAACATTTACATATTATAGAGGAAAAAAATAATTCAAAAAAAA
>JACWMK010000146.1 GCA_015661405.1 Methanobacterium sp. | reverse complement strand
GTCACACTGCCATTTCTTATAGTATAATGACTGGATTTACTAATATATCTATGGGTGATTGGACGGCGAGAAGAAACCAGGAATTTGATTCTGACATATTATTCTTATCGATTCCATATGAACGAATAAATAATTTAATATCAGCTATCCCTAAATGTTCAGCCGGAGATGCTGAAGCTGTTATACCAGAAGAATTCCAAGGATGAATTATAACCCTTAAAATTTAATATTTTTTTTTATACTTGTTTTGATTTTAGTTTTTCTTTGCGATATACTCTATAGGCGGCATTTGATTCCTAGTATTAATGGACCTATAAATAAGTCGGGGATGCCTAATGTTATTGCACCGTAAATGAAATCTAATAAAAAGACTAGTGGATGTACTTCTGAGAATTGAACTGATAATTCTGGGTTTGATGTAAATGTCTGTAGAAGTTCAATTATTCCAAAACAAAATAGAATGATTAGTACACCTTGTAAAGTGTTCCCAATGAGTATGCTGAAAATTCTAATGACCCCATAAACTATCCAAGACCCAATTATGGGTATAAACATGGCTACTCCACTTATTATGGCTAATAAGATCACATGAGGATAACCTAAGAAGAAATATAATATTCCAGGGAGTATTCATAGGATAACAGCTGGAATAAGGTTTCCTACAATAATGTTTTTTAGAACATCATCGACATCTGTTGAATATTTGTTGGTAGAACTCTTTATCTTTATCTGGAATGATGTCTTTTATGTATTGAATTACTTTATCATCGTCTCTGGCAAAATAAAATACTGAAAAAATTAATATTAGAATTTCAGCTGCAAACCATGGAATAAAACTTATCAGGGATACTGATAATCTCGCTATTCCCAGGAAAATGGATAAAGTATCATTTTTAACATAGATTCTGACTTTTTTAGCTATATAATGAACATAATAGGATAATATTGCCCCGAAAATTATCATTGATAGTATGGGGATTAAAATTCCTATTGAAAGAATGGTTAAGATTATTATAAAGTGGAATTATTGTTGAAAAGGATATTTTTTTAAGATTAGAAATCATTATAAATTTGCTCCCTAATTAAAAAAACTTAAATGTTTACTATTTTCCTTTAAAACATCCCATTACTTATTTTTTATGGCTTCATATCAACTATTTTTAAACTTTCCAATATTTAGCACTGAAAACTTTTTAGAATAATGTTTTGGGATAACAGTGATGTTTATTATAAAAATTTATTAGAATTTAATAAAACTTTAAAATCGTTAATTATAGTGATTAAAAAAAAAGGAATAGTAAAATTTTAACCTCCGTGAATCATTTTCAGGACTTTTATTTTATCTTTACTGGTGAGAACTTCACTTTCAGTTACAATTTCACCGTTTTTAGTAATGGTTGCTTCAAATACTGATATTCCCAGCTTTTTAAGTAATTCTCCTCCGGTTATTTTTTCTAAATTTATTTCTTTTTCTTCATCATCACCCATTGCATCAGTAATTTGTATTATCATATTTTTTTTATAACTCCTTATCTTTTTTATTTAACTATAGTTATGAAACTTTATATTAAAAAAAATGTTGGTTGGGAGATTTCTTTATAACCCCGCTCGTTCCACTATTATATCTGCTACTTCTTCTGCACTTTTAAATGGAAAATCATCGGGTTTAAGTACCTTTCCAGCGTCTCCTGCTTTAAGTTCTACTCCATCTGCTTTACAAGTGGTTTCAGCCCCTTGAGGAAAAGCAGCTAGAAGGGCTTCAGGGGTTTCAATGGGAAATTTAGTCCCAGCGAGTGCTCCAAGTATTTGCGAATGTATTTCTTCTTTCACGTTCATTTTATTCTTCCACTATTATTTTTTATTTTAATTTAAAAAAGAATTTTAAAGAAAAAACGAATTTATTTTAATCTCATCATACATTTTATTCAATTTTTTTGCCTGCATCTGGACCTGGTTGTACTGAGTATATTTCATCTACTTTGAGTAAAACTGCTCCTTTAGGGTTGAGTTGTGCCATTACGCTTTTAGCCCATTCCACAGCATCATCAAAATATTTACCTGATTCATGTATCTCTACTTTACCTTTGAATTGATAAGGGCATTTATTCACGTCAGCAACTACGATTGTTGCTTTAGGATTCATTTTAAGATTTTCATATGTTTTATTCATGAAGTTAGCAACTAATAAAACAGTTGTATCATCTAATGGCTTTGCAAGCCCTATAGGGACTAAATTAGGTGTATAATCCTTGTTTGCAGTGGCTAAAAATACTAAATTATTTTTTTCAATTGCATCCATCATTTCATTACTCAATACCAATAACATCTCCTCCTAAAATTTTCTATTAATTAATAGTTAATTAGAAAATATAATATACTTAATGGTCAGTAAAATATACTAAATATATTTTAATTACTAAAATGACCTTAAAGGTTTTAACAGGAACCTTTATTATTTATGATAAAAAAAAGTGGTTAATATGGAAGAGGTAGATAAAATCTACAGTCAAAAAAATGTAGACATTAACGTAAAATTAGATGCAATACACCAAGATATTAAACGTTTAATAGAAAAGTCTAATAAAGAGTATCTTGAATTAGTGTTAACTAATTTAAAAAAAGATTATTTAAATTCAATCACATCTTACGTGGTTAATGATATAGAAAGAGACTTGGATAATAATATGGTAAATCCCTGTCAAATGAGAGATAACTGTAAATCAAAATTCACAAAGTTCTTAGTTAACAATGCAGATCTTATCCAATATAATAATATTTCTGGAAATGTTATTGAAGATAAAAAGTTGGAATTAAGCGAAATTAGAAAAGGAGCACCTTTTGATAAATGTGATGTTTGTTTCTCTCAAGTTGATTCACTTTTTAATAAACAATTAAGTCTTATTAAATCTCTTCAAATCTACAGTACTAATGAAGAGGAAAGACCTGAAATTTCAGC
>JACWMK010000072.1 GCA_015661405.1 Methanobacterium sp. | reverse complement strand
CCCGCGTCACGGACAGTAGTCACTCCAGCATTGATTGTGAGACGCATGTTTTCCACTGCCTTATAAAAATATAAGGATAGTGGAGTGTACATGGTATCCTCAAATTTAAATCCGTTAGACATGAGATGTAAGTGACTGTCAATAAAGCCTGGAAGAATATACCCACCATTAACATCTATCTTTTTAATTTTAGTTTCCGGAAGATTTGGAGATTCTTCTAATCCTACATACTCTATAATATTATTTTTAATCAGAATTGCAGCATCATTTAATGGTTGATTTCCAGTTCCATCTATTAAAGATCCATTGTGAATAAGAGTATACATTTTAACGTGTCCTTTTTCTCTATATTTTTAATATTAAATCTAAAATTATTAATATTTAATACTCAATATAAACGAATCAAATTTTTTTTAAAAATTATTTATTATAATATCTGTTCTTATATCATAAATTTTTAGTTTTATTGAGTTGGTTTCACTAATCAAAACATAAAATTAATATTAATTGATTATATACATTATAAATTAAAAAAAGGTAAATAAGAGCTAATGTTTCTAGAAAAAAAGATTAATTGATGAGTAAATTACTATATAAAAGAAATTTTTTTATTTTTTCTTATTTTATTTTTATAAAAAAAAGCTTTCTACATCTTTTTCATTCCAAAAGTAATATACTAACATTTAGTATAGTATGGAAAAGTTATTTCTAATTTATAACATTTAGATTCCTATTTTTTAATAATTATTTTGTTAAAATTTCTAGAAGGCAAGTTAAAGGATGAGCAAATTTTTTATAAGTAAAAAGAATTTTTTAAAACAACTTATAATGAATTTATTTACTATTTTTTTTTAATTAATTTAACAAAATATCCTATTTTTTCACATATTTATATATCTTTAAATTTAGAATAAATAGAAAAATATTGTAGTATTAGCATCTAGGTACTGAAACCATAAATGGATACTGGTATTATTTTTATCCATGTATGGCTATAAACTTCATTAACTAATTACTACTACTGAATAGTAATATACGGCCATAATCCATTCATAACAGAATGATGGATAGGGACGCATTAAGTTCGGGGGAATTAAAAAAAGAATATTTTCTTTTGAAATGCGTGGGAGAATTTAAAATGGTCAGTAAGGATGATGCGCAAAAACGAGTTCAAAAGGTAAAGGATGATAAAGTTAAGTGTGCGAATTGTGGATTTAAGAATAAGCCAGATTCTATTTATTGTCAAAGTTGTGGGAATGAATTAGAGACTGCCTCACAAAAAAAATTGCGGCGGAAGCATATCATATTGGGAGTATTAATTCTTGCAGGGGTGTGTTTCGGTTTTATGATAATATTAGGGATCATCGCATCTGAATCCGAAAATTCCACGAATCCAATTATTTATAAAACATATGATAATAATGGCATCACATTTCATTACCCATTCACTTGGACTACACTGAACTTTAACACTCGGCAAGCAGATGTTTGATGCTTTAGGTGGGGTTGGTGATCCGGCATCCTTAACTAATAATTTTGAAACTTATTTGGTAGTAAACTCTAATAATGTTAATCCTAATGAAGATTTACGGACTTCATATAATGATATGGAAAATTATGCGAATCTCAGCAACTATCAGTTTATATCAGATAATTATACAACTATATTGGGATTAAATGCCTACCAAGTTTTATATACTTGGACTGATGAGTATGGCACGCAAAAGGAAACAGAGGACGTATTAATTAGAAAGAATAGTACAGTTTATGTGATTGAGTATGAATCCGAAATTCAAGACTTTGAGAAAAATCAACCCAATTTTAATCTCATTTTAAATAGTTTCAACATAACATCGTAAAAAAAATATGTTATTCAAATAATAAATTTTTTTAAACTATTATTGTGCCGGTCCTGCTAATGCATTATCATTTTCACTTAAAATTTGCCCACTAATTGCACTTACATCAATTGTACCTGTAACTTGCCCATTATATGAGCATTATCATCAAAATCTGTGATTACATAGTAAGGGCTGTTTCCATTTTGAACATAGGAAGCAGAATAGTAGTGTCCGCTATTATCACGCCCAGATTCTACATCAGCGATAGCAGTAGCTCCCGATATTTGGCATTAGTAACTTGATTACTACTAGGTGTATTACTTGATTTTGAAACTACAGCTGTAGAATTATTCTCTGTCGAATTATTTGTTGATATTATTATTATTAACAGTTGTATTATTAGGTGTTACTTGAGAATCATGGTTTGAAAATAGAATATAACTTCCTGCAAGTCCTAAAACTCCCACCAAAATTATAATTATCCCTATGAACATTACCCTTTCATTCATTAAATTATTCATTAAGGATTCCATGTAGTGATATAAAGATAATTAATTATTCTTTTTTTTGGAACAATAAATGAATGAAGAAAGATTTGATAAAATAAATCTTTTAGTATCTATACTTCCTATGGTTACTTTAGGATCGATAATTTCCCGTCGTTTATACATTTATTGGAGGTATAGGGAACTTAAAAATTTCTCAAAAAAATCCAAAAAAAATAATCATAATATTAATAAATAATATAATATTAATCTGATATTAACTATTATAATCATGTAGAGTGTAGCAGGGTATTAATACCATATAAATATGGTTCATTAAATTAATGGGACTAGTAAAAAGCGTGAAAGTGAATTTTTATGATACAGGCATTTTCATCAATTATAAACAACTTTGATGTTCTATTTAGTATATTTTTCATGGTTTTTATTGAAATTTTGGAATCAAACGTAATTCCCCGCACGCGCCGTTATAGCACTAAAATAAAGAAGAGAGATATAGGATCATCCATTTTGATAGGGGTAATCATATTTATAATCATTACAGCTTTTTTTTATTTAAATGGGTCTAACATTACATTATCATCTAACTGGGCTTTTTATCCGGGCATCGTTTCATCGATATTTATTTTAATATATTTAATTTCAATTGTGGGAGCAAATGTAATTCATCGCTCACCCCGTCATGGGCCTAAAATAATGAAGGAAGATAAAGGATCTGCCTTATTAATAATATTAAGTACATTTATTTCCATTATAGTTGTTTTTTCATTTGCAGGGTATAACATTGCTTTATTACCTAGCTGGGCTTTTTATCTGGGTATAATCTCAATGATCCTGGGGATTATTATCAGACAATTGTCAATTGCTTTTTTAGGGCGTTTTTTCTCGCCAACAATAAATATTCAGAAGGATCAGGAAGTAGTGGATAATGGTCCTTATAAGTTAATACGGCATCCATCTTATACGGGAGGTTTATTGATTTTAATTGGTTTGGGATTAGCTTTACAATCATGGGGAGCTGTCCTTATAACGCTTTTAATACTTAGTTTGGCTTACGGCTACCGTATACACGTAGAAGAGAAACTATTGGTTACTGAACTTGGAGATGAGTATATTGATTATATGAAGAGGACTAAAAGACTCATTCCATACATTTTATAATAAGTTAACGCTCTTGTCCTTATGTGTGTTCATATTTTTATTATTATTTGGTGTGCTTTTTCGAGCCATTTTAATGCTGTGGTTAAAGTTAAATTGGAAGAATTTGATATATGAATTTAGATGATGTTGAAGAATTTAGACAAAAAGAAATTTATGGTTGATTAGGCTTATTTAGAAAAATGGAGTTGTTTAAGGTGGAAATCATTGGAATAGTATGTTAGCAAGTGTATTATGTAAATACGCTAAAACCAATTATAGAGGGTAACATTTTTTTTTAAATTTGATATAAAAAAACCATATATAAGTATTATCAATTAATAAAAATTGAGAGTAATTAGCAAACTATTTTTCTTTTTAATCTAAATTTGACCATTATATTACATGGAAACCATCAGTGTCAGTGTATATTGGTTTAAAATAATGGTCTTCAGATTCTTCCATGGTTTTTTTTTAATGAAATCTCTCCCTATTCAGCGATTGCTTCTTAGACTCTATATTATACTATCGGAATGACAAAACAATTAGTAAATCTTAAATTTTTTTATTAATTAATCCTTAATTGGAGGTAAATTAATTAAAAATTCTCCACTTCAGCTAATTTATATTAAAAAAGAATAGCATGGAATTAATTAAAAAAAAATTGTAATGATTAATATAAATAAGATTATTAATTTTTAGGGATGGTAAAGTAGAAGGTTGATCCTTTACCCAGCTCGGATTCTACCCAGATTTGTCCATTATGTTTGTCAATAATTCGTTTACAGATGGCTAAACCGATACCTGTTCCTGCATATTCTTCACGTGTATGAAGTCTTTTAAAGATTCTGAAAATTTGTTCCTGATGTTCAGGGTCAATTCCTATACCTTCATCACTTACAGCGATTATCCATTCACCATTAGATTCCTCAGCAGAAATATGAATTTTAGGTGGTTCATCACCATGGAATTTAATAGCGTTTGTTATTAAATTTTGTAATAACTGATTGATTTGAGACGGGTCACCCCTTATAGCGGGTAACGGGTCATGGGTAATTTGAGCATTATTCTCAGTTATTGATGCAGTTAAATTTCTTAAAACATCTTCTAAAGTGATTTTTAATAAAACTGATTCAAATTCGCGAGATTGGGTGTTAAGTCGTGAAAACTCTAATAAATCATCAATTAAATACTTCATACGCTTACTGCCCTCAACAATGAAGCCAATATATTCATCAGCTTCCTTATCCAATTTGTTTTTATATCGACGCTCTAACAATTGGGTGAAACTGGTAACCATCCTCAATGGTTCCTGTAAATCATGTGAAGCAACATAAGCGAACTGCTCCAGCTCCTTATTTGAAATTCTTAATTTAATTGCAATTTCTTCTAACTCTCTTTTAGCAGCCACTTCAAAATCCATTTGCAAATGAAGCTCTTCATTTGTAGTTTTAAGTTCTTCACTAGTGGCCTGTAATTCTTCATTGGAAGCTGTTAACTCTTCTTCAGAAGATTGTAACTTCTCCAGTAATTCCTGCGTTTTTTCTTCCGCTTTTTTATTCTCAGTGATGTCTCTAGCAATAGTTGAGATGGCAATTAATTTACCTGAAGCGTCAAAGATAGGGGAAAGAGTTATAGAAACATTTATTAATGTACCGTTCTTTTTTACCCTCAAAGTCTCATAATGTTCTATTTGTTTTCCCTGTTTAATTTTTTCAATTAACTGTGATATTTCGTCTTTAAGGGAATTTGGAGCCAATATTGAAATATTCTGTCCGATGACTTCTTCAGCGTTATAATCATAAATTTTTTCTGCTCCCTTATTCCAGCTAGTAATAATTCCTTCGAGGGATTTAGTTATAATTGCATCATTTGAAGATTCCACAACATCCGCCAACTTTTGGATTTTTTCTTCTAAAAGTTTGCGTTCGGTAATGTCGGTGGAAATAGAGCCTACTCCATAAGGTTTACCGTTAATGTCATAGATGGGGAATTTGTTTGCAATAAAAGTATGATGTCCATCAATCAAATCTGCTTCTTCTTCAATAGTCATCGCCTTTCCTTCTTCAAGCACTTTCTGGTCATTAGCCCTATAATCTTCCGCTAGTTCCTTAGTGATGAGATCATAATCAGTTTTACCCTTTAATTCTTCATTTTTAACTCCAAGTAATTCCTCTAATTTGTTATTGATTATTAAAAACCGGCCTTCAATGTCTTTAACAAAAATAGGAGATGGAAAACCATTGATTATATCATACAACAATTTTTGACTTTGATTAAGAGCTTCTTCCGCTTTTTTTCGTTCAGTTATATCTTGATTGGTACCATACATCTTGATGACTTTACCTGAATCATCTGTAATAAAATCATTTTCACTTGTAACAATTCTATGGATACCATCTTGACGTATAATATTATATGTAATATTGTACTTCTTACCTACATCTATAGCTTCTTTTACTTCTTGATCAACTCTTTCTCTATCTTCTGGCACAATAAATTTTAAAAATAGTTCATAACTTGGTTCTACTTCTCCAGGGGCCAATCCATATATATGATAAGATTCATCAGACCATGTTACTTTATCTGCAATGATGTCCCAAGTCCAACTTCCTATATGGGCAATTTGTTGGGCTCTTTTAAGTTCTGTCTGACTTTTGTGCAGTGCTTCTTCGGCCTTTTTTCGTTTGGTGATATCATGGGAGATTCCTATTATCCCTATAACTTGACCTTCCCTATTGAAACGTGGTGTTTTAACAGAAATAAACGAATGCATTCCGTCTTGAGCTTCAACAACTTCCTCCAAAATTTCTTCTTTACCGGAGTCCATGATTTTACTGTCATTCTCTAATATTGTCTTTCCTATTTCTGGATCTGAATAAATTTCAAGGTCATTTTTCCCCAATAATTCATCAGCATTTCTACCTATAAAATGTTCTAAAGCCGGATTAGCAAATATCCAACGACTCTGACGGTCTTTAATATAAATTACATCAGATGATGAATTCGTTATTGAACTTAAAAGACTCTCGGATTTACTCAACTCTTCTAAACTTTTATTTAGCTTTTCATTGCTCTCTTGAAGTTCCTTAGTAGTGGATTGTAATTCTTCATTTGATGATTGAAGTTCCTCTGTAAGCTGTTTTTCCTTCTCCAATAACTCCTGCTCACGTTTTTCAGCTTTTTTTTGTTCAGTGATGTCTGTTGCAGCGCCGAACCATTCAATAATCTCTCCATTTTCATCGAGTATTGGAATAGCTCGTGAAAATGTCCACCCCAAAGTACCATCAATTTGTAAAACTCGGTGTTCTAACTCAAAAATGCTCTTGGTTCGTATAGCCTCTTTTATAACTTCTTGAACATATTGCTGGTCATCTGGATGAATATACTTATTCATCCAAATGCTGCTTGGACTACATGTATCAGGAATGAAATCTTTCCCTCGCAACTGGTACATCCCACTCCAATCTGAACTCATACGATATACTACATCAGAACTGGCTTTTATATAGGCACTTAAGCGGGTTTCGTTTTTTTTCAAGGCTTCTTCCGCTTTTTTACGTTCGGTGATGTTTTTACCCACGTTTAATATTAGTTGTTCTCCGTTAACGGTGATTATTCGGGCGGAATAAAGAATGTATATAGATGAGCCATCTTTTTGCAAGTATTCCATTTCATAATCAGATATGGTCTTTTTACTCTGGATGTTGTTAATATAGGCTTGGCGTTCCTCTAAACTATACAAATTAAGATCCACTACGGTATGTCCAATTACTTCTTCTCGTGAATAACCGTTTAGGTTCAGAAATTCTTGATTACAATCGATAATTTTACCATTAGATACTGTCGTTAGAACAATAGCGTCCGGATTCAGTTCAAAAATAGCAGATAACATTTCTGAAGAATAATTAAATTTTTTATTTATTTCGTCAGGGTTAGTCATAGTTAAATTCCATAAAAATATTCTTTTGAGATTTAATATTTTATATTTTAAGTTGAATCTTGTTTATTAATTTAATTAAATTTTATTTGAAAATATTTGAAAAACTTTATATTTAAATTTAAAATTTTTAAAATAACATTCATTTGCTTACTTGTTCCTATTATTTAAAGCTGAGAATGGGTCAAGTACCAAGGATGATAGTACCTACAAATGAATTTAATAGAACCTACCTGGGAATGTGAAATTTGTATTAATCATCATCAATAAATATTTATTCAAATTATCTGATTCATTGAACTTGGTTTATAATAAAATAGTTAACTAATTCAACTATTGGGAAGGTGTTAAATTTCTAAATACAAAAGATAAGTAAACAAATATGAGAGTTGGCTTTTGTAGAGTTGAAGCTAATTATATAGCTAACAAATTACTTTACTTAGCAGTCAAAAATGTCCAGTTAACGAGTATGTTCTTTAAAATAAAAAAATAGTTAAATATGATTAAAAATTAATAAAATACATTATTATAATTTAAAAGGTGTATTATTTATCAATTTGTAAATAAAAAATATGTGATATAAAATTTTGATTTTGATAAGGATGGGGTTTGGGATGGATAAAAAAGTTAAAAAAGGTTGGTGGGGCAGAAGAAGCTTAAAAGTTAAATTAGGAATTATATCCATTTCTCTTATTGCTTTATTTCTTATTGTAGGGATTTCTTTAATATTTAGTGGAATATCATCATCATATACTTTTAATACTCCTAATAACTGGAAAATCAATACCGTAAGTAATAATACTACTTTAGTGCAAACTAATGGTTCTGGAGAAGTTAATATATCAATAATAAGTATAAATTCTTCAAATTCTAATAATGAGAGTTTAACTGATTATATGAATAATTTTGTAAATATGTATAGCACTGCTCATACGAGTAATCAGATTAACAGTAAATCTGCACCGTACCCTAATTACCATTTATTATCAAATAATACTTTAAATATAAATGGATTAACAGGTTTTGATATGATATTCCAGACATCTGAAAACGGTTTAATAACTGACCCTCCCATCTACGTCGAAGTAGCTGTATTAAAGAAAGGTAATAATTATTGTGAAGTCCAGTTAGACTATTCACCAAATGCTACGACTCCCTATGCTCATAATGATTTCATGACCATAGTAAATAGTCTAAAAATCAACTAAAAAAAATTAAGTACTATCATCCATGATTAACCGGATAAATATTATATTTATAATGAAAATTAAGTTACTTAAGATATCCATGCAGTAGAATGAGTAACTTAAACAGTTTGGTAAGCATTTGGCAATTGAATCTAAAATACAAGAGAGAAAACTTCAGGCCAACAAAAAATGTAAAAAGTGTAAAATACCAATTCCTCCAAATCATGAGGATTATCAATAATCACATTTTACCATGTTGGTAATTCCACGTATTCATTAGGATTTAAAATTAATCTTCTAACTATATCATCAGCATCAAGCATATTATCATGTTCTCCTTCATCAAAACTGACATATTCATTCAAAAAAGTCGGATATAATGAATAATCAACGAGGACCATTATCATTCCATTTTCGTAATCTACACTGCCGGCTGTAATCCTGGTTTTCTTATCTTTTACACTGGTAATCTCTTGAATAGGATAATTTCCTTCATCTAAAACCTGCTGTGCTAATGCAATCTAATTCAAAATCTTTTGCTGAAAACATAGTTATTCACAAATGATATTAACTTTAATAGAATAAAAAGGTACCGTTAAAGTAGTTACTCTAAATAAGAGAGTATTCCATGTGCATCATTCCTTTAATAAGTTTTATATATCTAAAATATAGAGCTTCTACTTCTTATCTCTTACTAGAAAATTGTAGATGGTTAAGTTACTGTAGAT
>JACWMK010000071.1 GCA_015661405.1 Methanobacterium sp. | reverse complement strand
CGGACTAGAGACACTGTCAAAACCCTTAATTTCACCATTAATAAAAACCACTAGACCACTCTGACCCTCAACTAAGTCAAATTCACTTAAATACTTATTAATGTCACTAGATTTATGTTCATAAATATCTCTATGGGCCCCTGTAGGTGAATCATACTCCTCACGATGCATATAACCACGGATTCCACTCCAAATCGACCCTTGATCAGAAGCATAACTATTAAAAATGTGAAGTGATTCATTCACACCACGCGGCTTAGAACTTCTAATCTCATGAGAACACACTACACTCATCATGAAAATCCCGACTTTTATAAGACCATCTACCCTCTTCAGTACAACTAACTGGAATAACAGTCACAGGAGTCACCCTTAAGCAATACACTAGTATTTAAAACTCTATTCTGTTTAGCACTCCCCCAATTCCTCACCATCAAGTATTAAAACCGGTAATTCTGACTTATTAACAGCTCTAAGTTCCTTTACAGAACCAGAATCATCCACTTCACTAATTGAAGCAGATTCATATCTAAAGCCTTCTTTAACGTTAAATAAACCGAACTCTCCTTAACAACACCCATCACGGGAATAACTGAATTTTTCTCAAAATTCTGTGATTTACCCAATTTTAAATCATCCAAATATTCAAGTATTACACCCATAAATAAAACAATATTGGATATAAAAATCGTTTTTAATGTTTGAATAACTTTTAATTGTTCTAATTTTATTATAGAAGCTTTATTGTCATCTTATTTAGAATTTGGAATTGGTTGAGTAATCCGTCATGTGTGTAATGTATATATAGTGAGGGATAATTAATATGTAAAAACGAAATTTATATGTGAATCATTAAATCAGTTTAAACTTTTTAAAGTTTTAGTGAAGGAGATAGAGAGTTTGAATTCTTGAAAAAAAGGATTTAGGATCAGGAAAAAAAAATTATATTTTATTCTTATGTATCTCTTTTTAGCAGGTAGTTGATAAAAAAAAGGTGCAGAAATGGTGCAGAAATGGTGTATTTTTAATAGGAGAAAACAGTTTTATAAATAAAAATTTTATTTCCTTTATTTCTTTTTAGTCAAATGTGTTTGAGGACTTGTGAATTTTCGGAATATGGAAATGTACAAGATTTTAATAGTATGAGGTGAGTTGAAATAAGTTTCTAATATGCATTTTTCGAGTTTTTACATGAAATTTTGTCGGATAAGTGCAAGATTGATGGGGAAATAAGGTTTGCAAGGTTGTTTGTTCAATTATTTTTTATTCTGAATATTTGTTCACATTCAAATTGAATTTCTTTATTGTGTTTATAGAGGCATTTCTTGATTCATCGTATTTGGTGAAGTGGAAGAGATGGGATTGGCATTTACAATCCGAGCATCCGAAATTTATTACTCCTATACCAGTTTCAGCTATGGTGGCTGCTATTTTACACTCCCATTTAATGTCATTGATGGTATAGATGACTTCTATGATTTCAGTATTTTCATTATTTAAAAGGTAATCAATGTGCCAGTGTATTTTTTTTTCTTTCCTGAGATGTCTTAGTATGCGTGTTTCTAGGGAGTTTAAGGCGGATCCCACGTATATGTAGTATCCTTTCGTGAAGTATTTTTCTCCTAATTTACCTATAGTTATCTTTGAATCGTGTTTTAAGTGGATTAGGAGACAGTATGTGCCTTTTATTGGTTCTTTTTTTGGCATTCTAATTATCCCATCCTTTAAATATAAATATTCATTAACCTATTTTTTTTTATTTAAACTAAATGAATACATAAATAATTAGTTTAAAAGAGATGGATATGGTGAAAAATTTTATGATGTATTCTTTTATGGTTAAAGGTCATAGTAATATTACTTCTGAGCATAAGTCTACTTTTGAAGTTACTATGGATAAGGAGATTGGTGTAAGGGCGGATTGTATTATTGGTGTTTCATCTGATGTTAAATTAATGGATTTACCCGAGGAATTATTGGATGCTATTAGATGTGAGGATACTCTTATTAAAATTCAATTGGAAACTGTGAATGCTGTTGATATGATTAGGGGTTATGGGCATCCGGCTTTGACTTTGACTCATCCTTCGGATATGGTTTGTAGGAAAAGTGATTTTATTTGTAGTAGGACTTTGATGATTCATGCTGATAAGGCGGCTTGTGATTTGAATCGGGATTTAGTGGAGGATTTAAGGCAGGGTGGGAATCTTAAGGTCACGATAATGGTATAAAAAAAATGAGTTTGAGTGCAGGGGACGGGATTCGAACCCGCGAAGGGCTACCCCACTAGGCCCTCAACCTAGCGCCTTTGACCGCTCGACCACCCCTGCAAAAAAAATATATTTTATTAGAAAAATTTAATATTGAGTATACAGACATTTTTAGTTTTCTATATTTAAATCTTATCCTCTACCTCAAGCTTGTTTCGTGTTATTATTTAATTGTTAACTGAGTTAAATAATTAAATCTAAAATTTTTAGGAGAAATTTTTTTATGAACGCTGTGAAGAACGTTGTTGATGGTGTATTGGTGGATATTGAGGTTTCTCCTAAATCAAAGAGGTTTGAAATTTCCGGTTATAATGTGTGGAGGGATGAAATTGAAGTTAGAATTGCTTCGGTTCCAATGAAGGGTAAGGCTAATAAGGAGATTATTAAAGAATTTTCAAAATTAACCAAGTCACGGGTTGAGATTGTGTCGGGTCTTAAGAGTCATCATAAAAAACTGAAAATATATGATATCAGTAAAACTAGTTTCGTAGATTTAATAAAAAAAAGTGAATAAAAGGATTAAAATTATCCTTTTTTTTAGGCTATGCTAACGTAGTTGGGTAGTCTATTGTTTAAGCCGTAGAAGTTGATGATTTTACTGTACATATACACTAGTTTGCTGAATGGTATGTTACCTAGGCTGGTTGCAGCATAGTTTGGTGCTCGTCCACTAGTGTTGATAAAAGTCTGGATATTCTGTGCTACTGTTAAGTATTCTGTTTTTTGTATATTACCTGGTGTGAAGCTTCCACTGGGACTTGGTGCTGGATAGACATTCATGAAAGGTAATGGGTTTAAGTTGCCATTGTTAATGTTCAATGTTCCGGTTACTAGTAGCATTAGGAATTGTGGCATGTTAACGTTTTGACCGGCTATAGTTACCGTGTTTGGTAATACACTGCCATGTGTTTCGTAGTATGATTTAACATTGTTTGCTGCTGTTATTAGTTGACTGATGGTTACACCGGTGACTGTAACGTTTGTGGATACGGTTTGGTGATCTACTGTTGCAGATACAATTGCATTTCCTAGTGATGTTAAATTGGTTAGTGTGGATGTTGCTGTTCCATTAACGAAATTTGCATCAGTTATGCTTCCCTTAGTTGTGGTGAAGTGAGCGGGTCCAGTGTAGGGTACCACACCATTTGCCGGATTATGATATACGCCGTTACTATCATGTAATAAATCAGTTGTTATTGATGATGTTACATCAATAAATACATTATTTGGAGTTGCATTGATAGATAGGATAATCCATGGATTGTAGGTTATACTACCTGTTCCGTTGTTTATTATTTGACTGGCAACGTTTGCTGAGCTGTTATATCCCCACCAATTAAGTGTCGCGTTAACTGGACCTGAACCCGTGTTCAGTAATCCTAGTAGTGTATTGTTAATGATGCGGTTAAAATGAATTACATTGTCGTCGGATGTTCCATTAACTACTATTCCATACTTGTTGTTGGTTATGGTGTTCTGATAGAGTGTGTTGATGTTTTTATTTGGATCGCTTAAGTCATTCGTTATGTACACTCCATCTTGTGTGTTATTGTTGATGGTGTTTGAGTTTAATGTGTTATTGTTGGAGTAGAAAATAGCGACACCATTTCCTGCATTGTTGTTGATGGTGTTAGAGTTTAATGTGTTATTGTTGGAGTAGAAGATAACAACACCATCTACTGTGACATGGATTAGTGTGCTGTTGTTGATAGTGTTATTGTTTAATGTATTGTTGTTGGAGGTTTCAAGGTATACACCATTGTTGTTATTGTTGATGATGTTGGAGTTTAATGCGTTATTGTAGGCGTCATCAAGTAATACACCATAAATGTTGTTTTGTATCGTGTTGTCTTGTATTAGGTTGTTGTTAGAATTGACGAGTAATATTCCATCATCAGTGTTGTTATTTGTTGTACTTGAACCTATAGTGTTATTGTTACTAGTTTGAAGGTTTATTCCTATTACATTACTGGTGGCGTTTGCAAAGCCTATATTAATTCCAGTTGAGTTTGTTAGTAATATACCATATTGGATGTTATTTGTTGTAATTGAATCTAGAATGGTTATATTAGTGTCGTTTAAAAGATCTTCACCGTTACCAGTGTTTGCACCGTTATTGTTACCTATATTGTTACCTTTGTTCCCGTTAGCTTCATTTTGATGTATATAGTAATTTATGGTATTGTCAGAATTTGTAGTTGTAGAGTTAGTTACAAATAATCCATCTGCTCCATTGTCATTAAGCGAACTGCCTTCGAATGTGAAGTTAGTGCTGTTGTTGATTTCTGCTCCGTCTTTGGTGTTATTATTGAGGCCGTTTTGGTCGATAGTGAATAGTTGGCTTGATTGTATTTCGATTCCATCCCAGCCATTATTACTGATAGTATTATAGCTCATACTTGTGTTATTGGAATCTTGAATGTACACTCCATCATGCTTATTATTATTGATTACATTATATGCAGATGGACCGATATTTGGATCGTAACCTAAATCAGCGTAGTTAGAATGATCTATAACAACGCCGTCCATTGTATTGTTATTTATGGTATTTGAAGTTAGAGTGTTATTATTTGCATATGAAAGGTATACGCCGTCAATTGTGTTGTTATAGATGTTGTTACTAACTAAATTATTGTACATTGAATCGGTGAGGTAGATTCCATATTCTTGGCTGTTTATGCTATTACCTGTGATGGTGTTATTGTTACTAAATATGTATAAACCATAGTCTTGATTATTGGAAATTGTGTTATTGAGTACTGAGTTATAACCACTTGGTAGGTAGACTCCAACAATAATATTGTTGTATATTGTATTGTGTGATAGAGTATTATTTGATCCACCAATTTCTACGCCATAATAGTTATTGTAGATTGTATTATTTAGTATAGAGTCATTATTTACATTGGATCCTAACCATATTCCCTGTTGACCGTTATCATGTACAATATTTGCTCCGCCTAAAAATGTTCCAATTGTATTATTAGTTGAATTGTCTATTAGAAATATTCCTTTTTGACCATTGAATGCGATTATATTACTGTAGATTAGGCCATTAGTGATGTTGTCGGCGAAGATTCCACTATTTCCATTATTGGTTATGTTATTACCGTAAATGTAATCTCCAGTGGAGTTGAGTATGTTTATACCATCATATAGATTATGGTTTATATTATTATTGTAGATAGTGTTCATGTTACTGTTTTGCAAGTATATTCCATAGTAATTCGGTGATATGCTATTGTTTATAATATTTGAGTTAATATTGTTAATTTGTGAGTTTATTATCGCTACTCCTGCACTGTAACCACCAGTTATGGTGTTGTTATGTATATTGACATTAGTAGTGTTATTTAATGTGATTGCTTCACCTGTTCCTCCAGTTACATTGAATCCGCTTATTTCTGATCCGTTTCCGGTACTGGTAACGTAGAAGGAGTATACTGTAGCTGGTCCGGTAGCTAGTATATGCAGGGTTTTCCACACTAATACATTTTCAGGATAATTCCCTGCTTCCACATTTATAGTGTCACCATTTTGAGTAAATACACTGTTAATAGCTGCTTGTATGGTAGTGTAATGTATACCTGTACGAGTATCTGTGGGGTCCGATTTTGTAGTGCTTGATTTAGTGTTATTTATTGCAGGATTACTCGATACATTTGTTTGGGTGTTGTTTATTGGTGTTTGTACGTCACTCGTGGTTGAATTAGCATTTGTTGTAGTGGTGGTTGGAGTATGCGTGACATTTTGTTGTATAATAGTCGAGTTGTTGGTGGTGTTGGTTGCTGCTACAGCGCCTGAGAAGATTACTGCTAGTGTTAATGCGAATGCGATTGCTAAAAATTTTTGCTTCATTAATTTACCTCCTTTTAATTGTTTTTATTCATGAGGTTGAGCTCAGGATTATTATTGAATAAATCAATTTTAAAAAAAAAGGTTTTAATGTCCAAAAAGAGTAATTTTAAACTCTCTCTTTTTATAAAATAAGAGGAGTAATACTGGATAAGTTCAACCCCTTCTTTTTAGTCAAGAAAAATGGTTCTCAACAAGGTTCATTAGAATGTTTTTAGTAGAAATAACTATCTTTTAAAAATTAAATCATAAAATATAAATATAAGCTTTTAATCTAAATCAGGAAAAAAAGTATTATAGTAGTAATAAAAATAATAAAAAAAAATTTTAAAAAATAAAAAAAAAGACTCTATTTATAAAGTATTAAGAAATGCGTTATTCTCCTTATACCAGTTAATAGTCTCTTCTAATGCACCCTCAAAACTCCATTCTGGTTTCCAGCCGAGACCCAATGTTTTGGTAGAATCTAGTGAATATCTTCTGTCATGACCTAATCGATCATTCACATATTTAATGAGACTTTCAGGTTTTCCCAGTAAATCTAATATGAGGTGGGTTATTTCAATATTAGGTTTTTCATTTCCACCACCAATATTATAAGTTTCACCTATTTTTCCTTTATTTAAAACAACATCTATACCTTTACAGTTATCTAGAACGTATATCCAGTCTCTAATATTTTCCCCGTCACCGTAGACTGGTAATGGTTTATCATTCATTGCGTTCATTATGAATAATGGTATTAGTTTTTCCGGGTATTGGTAGGGTCCGAAGTTGTTACTGCTCCTAGTTATGAGAACTGGTACATCATAGGTTTTATGATAGGCTTTTGCCAGCATATCTCCTCCTGCTTTACTTGCGGAGTAGGGGCTGCTGGGGTCAATGTTACTTTCTTCTGTGAATGATCCGTTTAGTATACTACCATATACTTCATCAGTGGAGATTTGAAGGTACTTCTCTACATCATATTTCCTAGCGTATTCTAGGAGATTATAAGTGCCAATGACATCAGTTTTAACAAAGATACTGGGGTCTTCAATTGATCTATCAACATGTGTTTCAGCGGCAAAATTCACTACTAAATCACAATCTTTCATAGCAACCTTCACATCATCTTCACACCCAATATCTCCCTTTATAAACTGGATTTCAGGGAGGATTTCCTTTAGATTATCCTTATTACCCGCGTAGGTTAATTTATCTAGAACTGTTATTTCATAATCATAATTAGCGTTAATGTAGTGAGTGAAATTAGATCCAATGAATCCTGCTCCACCTGTTATTAATATCTTCATAAAGAAATCACCTTTATTAAATTTGAATTTTTATCCATGACTTTTACCAGGTGTTAATAACCAATCATATGGAATTTCCTTGGTATCTGCTGGTAAACGGTATTCATCAGGTTCTAAGTAATTGTAGGGTAAGGTGGGTACACTTATAAAGTAAGCGGTTTCTATTCCAATACCTTTAAAACCATGATATACGAAGGGTGGAACACTTATGAGCATAGGATTTTTCTCACCAATAAAGAATTCATTCAATTCCTTATAGGTGGGTGAATCTTCCCGTGCATCATATAATGCAACCTTCATCATACCATGAATACATGTAAAATTATCGGTCTGTTTTTTATGCAAATGCCATGCCTTTACTACCTCTGGATAAGCGGTTGTAATGTAAACTTGACCGAATTCATTGTAAATTTCATCATCATTACGTAATATTTCCATTAGCCAACCCCGTTCATCGGGAACAACCTTAAGTTGTTTTGTTTTTACGCCATCAATCATAAAATAGAACCACCATATAGTTTTATAATATATGAATTAACTTAAAAAAAATTATATATTCTATAGTTATTAAAACTATTACTCAATAAAAAACATTTTACTTAAATAAAATGAAATTAATTTTAGAATAATTTATAAAAAAATAAATTTTTATCAAAAAAAAGTATATATATTTATAGAATTTTTTTTTAAAAACAATGGAAGTATGAAATTATGAAGGGATTAATTTTATCTGGTGGGCATGGAACTCGACTGCGGCCTTTAACACATACGGGACCTAAACAACTTATTCCCATTGCTAACAAACCTGTATTATTCTATGCTATAGAAGATCTTAAAGAAGTGGGTGTAACTGATATAGGACTTATATTGGGAACTAATATGCCGGATAAGCTTAAAGAAGCCGTGGGTGATGGTTCGAAATTTGGAGTGAATATCACTTATATCGTGCAAGGTGAACCTAAAGGTTTAGCCCACGCAGTGGCAGTTGCTCATGAATTCATAGGTGATGAATCATTTATCATGTATTTAGGGGATAATATACTTAAATCGGGAATAAATGAATTCGTGGAGGGTTTTCAGGATTCAGATTATCAAGCCCGTATATTACTGCAGCAAGTGAAAAATCCTCAACAATTCGGTGTTGCAGAATTAAATCAAGAGGGACAAGTGTTAAATTTAGTGGAGAAACCTAAGGAACCTAAAAGTAACTTAGCATTAGTGGGTATTTATTTATTCAAATCTTCTATATTTGATGCTATAAATAAAATTAAACCATCATGGAGGGATGAGTTAGAGATTACGGATGCTATTCAAGAACTTTTAAATTCACAACTTAAAGTGGATTCTCATATTGTTAAAGGTTGGTGGAAGGATACTGGTAAACCCGAAGATGTTTTAGATGCTAATCATTTAATATTAGATGTTTTAAAACCAGTTAATAAGGGAGAAGTTGAGGAAGGAGCTAGAATCAGCGGTAGAGTCTCTATAGGTAAGGGTACTATAGTTAAAAAGAATAGTGTAATACGTGGACCGGTTATTATTGGTGAAGACTGTGAAATAGCTACTTATATTGGACCTTATACTAGTATAGGTGATAATTGTAGGATAACTGGCGGAGAATTAGAATCATCTATAGTGATGGGTGATGCGGTTATTGAATGTGATGAAAGAATAGTGGATAGTCTTATAGGTAATCATTGTCAAATTATTTCAGGTGAGAATCATCTTCCTAAGGGTCGTCGATTTGTTATAGGAGAAAATTCATTAATAAATCTATAAATAAAATTTAGTATACGATGATTCAAATTATCTTTTATATTATTAGGAATTAATTCAAATTATTTAATTAAGATTGTATAATAGTGTTATATTAAACTCCATAGGATTAAAAAATAAATTTTTTTTTTTTAATCTGAAAAA
>JACWMK010000017.1 GCA_015661405.1 Methanobacterium sp. | reverse complement strand
AAAGAATCTTCAAGGCCAAATTTCTTAACTTCATCACTTAAAGTGACATTATCACCATGTATCCTGTATCGCCCCAAAATCTCATCTATAAACCCAAGCTTACCTTTCATCAAGACTTCTACGTCAAAAAGGAAATCATTACGAAATTTTAAACGTTCATCAAAACTAATTTCAGAAATTTTTTCTGTTCTATACATAACTGATGAAGCAGCATGACAAATAGAAGGATCAAAAAGAGATTCAACTCCTGCTTTACCTATAATCTTTTTAAAACTCATAACTTCACTAAATTTACCTAAAGATTGTTTTGAAGAAAAATTAAAAACATCCATATCATGTACACAGGTAACTACTTCTGGGTTTTTTTTCAGATAATTTACCTGTTTTTCTATTTTATATGGGAACATTTTATCATCCCCAGAAAGTATAGACATATATTCACCATCAACGTGATTTAAAGCTCTGTTCATATTATAAGCTATTCCTTCATTATTTTTTGCTAAAATAGGTTCAATTATTGGATTATTTGAAGCATAATATTCTATTATTTCAGGATTTTTATCACTAGATCCATCATCGGCAATGATAATTTTAGTTATGTTATCATAACTTTGGTTAAGTACACTGTCAATAGAACCCTTTATTAAATTTTCATGATTATATGTTATAATAGCAACGTTAACGGAAGGTTTAGTCATAAATATCGCCATAATTATTCATAATTTCACATATCTTCTCTATTTCTTCTACAATTAACCATTGATTTAAAGGCAAAGATAGTATTTTTTTACTTACATCTTCAGTAATGGGTAGTCTATAATTTAAATTCAAACTAGAATAAGATATTTGTTTATGAACTGGTATAGGATAATGAATCATGCTTTGTACTTCCTTTTTTAATAAATATTCCTTAATTTCGTTTCTTTTTGCTGTACTAATCACATATAGATGATAAACATGATTTGAATATTTTTCTACCGACGGTAATTTATATAAAGAATTATCAAGAAGTTCATTATAGATTTTAGCTAAATTAATCCTTCTTTTATTCCATTTATCCAAATATTCGATTTTCATGTTTAAAATTGCTGCTTGCATTTCATCTAATCTACTATTTAGACCTAAGGAATCATAATGATATTTTTTGGATTGTCCATAATTTTGTAAAATCTTTAAATTTTCATAAGTAGATTCATCGTTTAAAGCAATGAAACCCCCATCACCGTATGCTCCAAGATTTTTAGTTGGATAAAAACTAAAACATCCAATATCACCAATACTACCAACTTTTCTTCCTTTGTATTCAGCACCGTGAGCTTGAGAACAGTCTTCAATTACATATAAGTCATTTTTTTCGGCAATTTTTAAAATAGGATCCATATCGGCAGGATGGCCGTATAAATGAACTGGTAATATAGCACGAGTTTTATCTGTTATATTATCTTCTATTTTCAAAACATCTATACAATAGTTATCAGGATTAATATCTACAAATTTTGGATTAGCACCGTTTCTATAAATAGCATCTACAGTTGATATAAATGTGTGAGATACCGTTATTATTTCATCACCTACACCAATCCCTAACGCTTTAATTGCCATGAAAAGAGCATCAGAACCAGAATTTACTCCTAAACCATAATCTGTACCAACATATTTTGAAAATTTCTCTTCAAAGTTTTGAACTTCTTCTCCAAGGATAAAAATCCCCTTATTAAATACTTCCATCAAACTTTTATTGATTTCATCCTTTAAAGTTGAGTATTCTCTTTTAAAATCAAAAAAAGGTATCATTCTATTCTCCAGTTATCTGTCTCTAAATCTATCATCTTTATATTTTAATATTAGATTATAATACAATAGTTATAAGTTTATATTTATAAATGATTAGATAATATTGGGTGCTAAAACAATGGATAAAAAAAATTACCAAATAATTGACCTACCTAGAGTAACTGATGAAAGGGGCAATCTTACCTTTATTGAAGGTGACGGCCATATTCCGTTTGATATTAAAAGAGTGTATTATCTTTACGATGTTCCTGGTGGTGAAAAAAGGGGAGGACATGCTCATAAAATTTTAAAACAATTTATTATAGCTGCCAATGGTAGTTTTGATGTCATTTTAAATGACGGGAAAAATAAAAAACGTATCCATTTAAACCGTTCTTATTATGGAGTTTATATTCCAACTATGGTATGGCGTGAATTAGACAACTTCTCTTCAGGATCCGTTTGTCTTGTTTTAGCTTCAGAACATTATTTAGAAGATGATTATATTCGAGATTTCAATGAATTTAAAAAATTAACCGATTCAATATGAAAAATAAGATTAACGTTTTATTAACTAGTGTAGGCAGTACAACTGCTATATCAGTAATTAAAGGATTAAATAAACAAACTAAACATGAAATAACTATTTTTGGTACAGACATATTTATTGAAAATGATATTGCAGGATCTAAATTTTGTGATAAATTTTTTAATGTTCCTCCAGCCACCCAAGAAACAGATTATATATCTAAACTATCAGATATCATAAAGAATGAATCAATTGATATATTAATCCCTATAAATGATATTGAACTTGAAATAATCGCAAAAAATAAAAATGCTTTTAAAAACACTTTTGTCTTATTATCTTCATATGAAACTATAATCACTTGTAATGATAAGTTAAAAACTTACGAATTTTTCAATAAATTCAATATACCAACCTTAAAAACTCTATTTTTAGAGGATATAAATAACATTCCTAATATAATATTAAGAAATGAGTTTAAATATCCGTTTATAGTCAAACCTAGGGGAGGGGTGAGTAGTAGAAATGTTTATGAAATAAGAAATTTTGAAGAAAATGTTTTAATCAGAAGATTAAAGGATCCTTTATTACAAGAAAAAGGTTATGGTGAAGAATATACAATTGATATTTTTGGAGACGGAGAACGTTTAATTAGCGCTGTACCAAGAAAAAGAATTGAAACTCGTTCTGGAATATCATACAAAGGAAAAACAGTTAGAAATAAAATATTAATCAAATATTCAGAGATTATCTATAGAAAATTGAAATTTATTGGTCCTGCTAACTTACAATGCTTTGTAAAAGGCGATGATGTAAAATTTTTTGATATTAATCCTAGATTTTCTGGTAGTTTACCTTTAACAATAGAATCTGGGATTAACACACCTTTATTAGCACTGCAAATAGTAAGTGGCCAACAATTAACTCCCATAACAAATTTTAAAATTGTTCAAATGTGTAGATACTGGGATGAAGTTTTTTATGATTAAGAAAATGGATTATGAGTGCAAATAAAACAATTTTTTTGGATCTTGACGAAACCTTAATAGATACATCTGAAAGACACTACAAGGTATACTGCGATATTGTTAAAATTTTAGGATTAGATGATTCTATTAGTAAAGATGAATTTTGGAAATTGAAAAGGAATGGAATGTCCACTATTAAAATTTTAAATGAAAGTGATACTAAAGTTTTAGGAAAATTTTCAAATCTATGGATTGAAAAAATAGAAAAAAAGAGTTATCTCTCCTATGATAAAGTTTTTAGAGATACAGAATATTTTTTGTCCAAATTAAAGGAAGAAAAACTAATTCTTTCGACTATGCGAAATAATAGAGAAAATTTAATTTGGGAAATTAAAAAATTAGGGTTATTTGGATATTTCGATTCAGTTTTGAGTTGTTCACCTTTACATCATAAAGATAAAACTAAACCTATAATTAGTTATAATTTCGACAATTCTATATCAAATAACAATTCAATAATTGTAGGGGATAGTGAAATTGATATTATCACAGGAAAGAAATTGAAAATGACCACCATCGCAGTAAACTACGGTATTCGTTCAAAAAAGTTTTTAAATTCATTAAATCCGGATTATTGTTTAAAAAACATAATTGAAATTAATGATATAATAAAAAGATTATAAATTTTAGAGGACGTCATAAATTATTATTCTTATAATTTAGAAATAAACAATTAGAGATGATTTATAATGAAGATTAACGGGTTAAATATTCTCGTGACGGGCGGTGCGGGGTTTATTGGATCTCATATAGTTGAGAATCTGATAAACCAAGGAGCTAATGTTACGATTTATGATAATTTCTCCACCGGATCAATGAAGAATATTAAACATTTATCAGATAAAGTTAGATTAATTAAAGGTGATATACTAGATTACAAGAAATTAGAAGCATCTTTTGATAACATAGACATCATTTCTCATCAGGCAGCTCAATTAGAGATAACTAAGTGCATATTTAATCCTATTGAAGATTTAAAAATAAATACAGAAGGAAGTTTAAATGTTTTTAATGCTGCTGTTAAAAACGATGTGGAAAAGATAATATATGCTTCTTCTGCTTGTATTTATGGACAAGCTAAATATCTTCCTGAAGATGAGAATCATCCACAAGATCCTAATTGGCCTTACGGAGTTAGTAAACTCGCAGTAGAAAAGTATGCACGTATATATCACGAAAATTATGGCATATCTACAATTGGTTTAAGATACAGTATTATTTATGGACCAAGAGAATGGTATGGAAGAGTATTAACAGTTTTTCTTAAAAGAGCTTTAGAAAATAAACCACCAGTAGTTTGGGGTGGAGATCAAATAAGAGACTTTTGTTATGTTACAGATGTTGTTGAATTACATAATATTCTGATAAATAAAGAAGAAATTAAGAATGATGTTTTTAATACATCAACCGGAATAGGTACGAGTATAAATGATTTAGCTATTCTCATAAAAAACATGTTCAATTTATCGGACATTCTATACGAGAATATCGGCGAAGGTGAACTATCTACTGAAATAGAAGGTCGAAAACGTTTACCTTTAGAGTTAAAAGCTATGGTTTTAGATAATTCTAAAGCTAATAAGATTGGATGGGAACCTAAAATTAAATTAATCAATGGAATAAATAAAGAGTATACGTGGTTAAAAAAAAATCACTTCAGATGGAAAACATTATCATATTAAAGTTACTTTTTTTGAAGCTAAATTTACCCCTAAAATAAAATTAGAATTAATTAACGCATTTATACATATTTTTTTTAATCCAAGACTATTATGATTTAACTCCAGATAGTGGTGTCCTTTTTATTTTGAATTTATTTATTCCGAATACTTCTTTCAAACTAAAGTTTCTCCCCGATGAAGTGATCATTAACTTCATCAAAACATATGATACTCCCTTTAGTCAAATGGGGCTTAATAGCCTCTAAACAATCTTTAGTAGGGTTATAGATGTCCTAATCAAAATATGCTAAGGATATTATTGTTTCAGGGTTTCCTTTGAGATATTTTGAAACTTCCTGATAACATCACCTTTTTTTAAATCAAATTTTATAATATGAGTTATTGGACTCATCTTTTGATGTAAATCCATTATATCTTGTAAAAGAATTTCATAATCTTTAGAAACACTGAAATGACCTTTTTTGACGGATTTACCATCTATTTCATCTACATTCGGGAAACCTTTGAAAGTATCAAAACCTACAATTTTTCGGTTATAGTTATAGGTTCATGAATACATCTTAAAGACTGGAAAATAGCTAAATTCCGACCCATCTAACTCCAAATTCCATTATATTACCGTGAACGTCTAATATTTGCTTATAGACTTAATCAAGGTAAATTAAGTGAGTTAGAAAACGTTTAGGCATGTATAAAAACAATTATTTCAATAATTCATCTTCAGTAAATAGGAGTATTTTTTAGATGTTTAACAAAACTTTTTTAATAAATTCATTTCGATTGTTGAAGTAAAAGAAAATTTTGAGTATTTCATAATAATCTCCGATAAATTCTTATAAAAATTCTAAATATAATTGTTTAAAATAAATGATAAAATAAAATAACTATTTTAGTATTTAATTTCATCTCTATATGTTATAATTAATTCTTTAAAAAATTCCAGCTCTTTTTTATTAACTACATTCATTATTAAAATTAAAAGTATATAAGTTAATATAGAAACTCCACTGATAATAATTAAGCTTAAAAATCCTTTGGGATAAACAAGAATTATCATAATCGACATTATAAT
The DNA here is from genome assembly GCA_015661405.1 of Methanobacterium sp. GTDB lineage: Archaea > Methanobacteriota > Methanobacteria > Methanobacteriales > Methanobacteriaceae > Methanobacterium_A. The sequence goes on along the minus strand of JACWMK010000017.1, from coordinate 35,623 downwards.
AGATGCCAATATGCTTTTTGGGATAAAACTGTAATCAAAATTAAATTCAAAAAATTTCCGTGAATATTGTAAGGTAATAATAAATGATACCGAATATGAGAGTAATGTAACAGCTGCTGCAGCAATAATACCGAAATAAGGGACCAATATTATATTTAAAAGACTTATTATGGCGGCAATTGTCCATATGCTACCAATAGCTTTTGTTTTTTTCTCTAAAATTATTAAATTCATAATTATCCCATATATTCCAAATAAAAGGGCACTGAGTGCTATAAATGGTGTGACTAAATAACCATTCAAAGCTATCTCTTGAGTGGTTAATATCATCAATATTGGTTTAGATAATAAAGATATAACAAATACTGTTGGTATAGAAACTAAAAGAAAATATTTTAGTGAATAATTGATAAAATATTTTAATTCTTCAATTTGGCCATTTTCATAATATTTTGGAAGTATTGAAGGCAAAATAACAGCCAATGGAGTAGAAAATAACAGAATAGCCATTCCAATGGTATATCCTGGAGAATAATAGGCAACAAATGTCGTTCCTAACATTATTACAATCACATAACGATCACTAGATTCCACTATCCAATTCGAGAGATTGCTGGGAATAGTGGGTACAGAAAAGTTTAGATATTCTTTTATATTATTAAATTTAGGAATTTTAAAACCTATTTCTGAAAATACAGTTAAAATCATAACGAAAAAAATAATAATTTGAGTGATAAGAAATCCTAATATGATCATTATTATCCCACGTCCAGATATTGCAAAATAAGAAATTAGAAGTAGAGAGAGATAAGTTTGGAAAAGTAGTAACAAAGCATATTTTTTCATTTGCCTAAATGTAATAAAAAAATCAATGAATAAACTATTTAATGAGCCGAAAAACACTGCAATAGCTGTTATTATTACAACAGTCACATTACCATCGAATAAAATTCCCGCTATCTCTTTTGAGAATATAATTAAGATTATTGAAATAATAAAACTCACAAGTAAAATTAATGCAGCCATAGAATAGAAACCTTCTTGAATCTTTTCCCTATTATTTTCAGCAGAAAGAAATCTTAACATTGTGTAGGGAAAACCTAAATTGGCAATACTTGTGATCAAAAAGAAAGTAGTATTTACTTGAATCCATATTCCAAAGTCACTTGCAACCAAATTCTTAGTTAATATTGGAATTAATATTATCGTATTCAATGCAACTAAAAAATTTGTTACTCCAAGTAAACCTATTCTTTTTACAAAGAGTTTATATCTTTCCAAATGGATCACTTTAAAATATTATTATTCAACTTATAATTTATATAAGAATAGAAATTTTCAGAAATTCAACGAGTTATTTATTCAAATTCTCATCTTAAATTGTACTATTATTCCTTTCGGCAATTATCAGAAATTGAAATGCTAAAAAGCTAGGCCATAAAACTCCAATCTTATGAAATAGATTAGCAAACCTATCTAGATCTCCTACTGTAATATCAAAATTAGAGATTTTTAATCCGGATTCTGAGAGAAGTTTTTTCGCACTTTTTTCTGTAAAAAATCGAAGATGTCCTTCATCTAGTATTCCATAACTTTGATAGTCGAAATTTCCAGTTAATAAATTAAATCTTATTCTCCAATTTGCAACATTTGGTAAAGAGATTATTATGTGTCCATCTTCTTTGAGAAAATTACTAAATTGATTTAATACTTGTGAAGGGTATTTTAAATGTTCCAAAACATCGGCAAAAATGATGAAATCAAAATAATTTATATATTTATCTTTTAATTCTATTGATTCAACGTCTCCAGTAATTAGTTCTTTACAATATTTTTGAGCTTTTTGTGATGATTTTTCATCTAATTCAATTCCTGTCACTTCACATCCATTTAAGCTCATTTTTTCTGATAAATGGCCATCACCACACCCTATATCAAGAACCTTTTTTTGTTCACCAACAAATTGCACTATTCTTGTATGAACACTAAAAGTATTTTTATTGAAAGTATTGTATTTCGACATATTCCCTCCTCTAAAAATTTATCTTCTTTTCTAGATACACTTAAAATAATTCTTTAAGAATATAATAGGTTTTTAATTAATTTATTTAATAAATTATCAAGACAAACCGTAAATTTTTTTTAATTCAAATTTCGATAATTGTGAGCAGAATTATATTTTTTTGTATATTATCAAGTTTCCAAATTGTTTTATAGGCTTATATGATGTTAAATTAATTTGTTGAACGCAGAAATAGTAATCCGCATTATTATTTACCAAAAAATTATTGAATGCAATGCTATCTTGTGGGCTGAATGTACTATTTTTTATCCCACCAGAGTATATTTGGTTATTCTTAAAGATTGGCATCATTTTTACGTTGGTTTTCAGGGACCATGCGAAATAAGGCCATAAATCGGAGTAAATTATCTTATTTTTATAATTAGGGTCGTATGTTATAAACCATTCACTTATTAAAGTTACTTGTTCATTAGAAATTTTGTTGTTATTGTTTACTTCTTTAATTACTGGTAAAAAAGCTGCGGTTGATAATAGTATCATTAAAGTAAGAATTAAGGTGAGTATGGTAAAAGTTAAATTCTTCTTTTTAAATTTAAATGGTAATCGATTTGAAATTTCACTCAATCCTAGTATTAAAAAGTATGAAATAGCAGGGGCCATTAAAACAAAATATCTATCGGTTTTAATTACATATATGCTGCTGAATATGAAAAAAACCATATACCAAGCAAAAACAAAAATATACGTATCCATATCTTGAATTTTAAATGATTTTGTGAGATTATAAAACAAAAAAATCAAAACAAAGAATACTAGTTCAGTTATAATGTAATTTATTTGACCAAATGTTCCAATAAAAATCAATGTTAAAACAAAGAATATTAATAACTTTATTTTTGAACTAGTCTTTTTGACACTCAATTCATCAAGCAACTTTTTTTTATCAATTGATGTCCTTTTTAATTCAATAAGGAAATAAATAAAAAATCCTGCTAAAATGATAAATAGAATTAAAATACCTTCGAATCCAACATGTATGGGGAATCTATCAATGAAATATAACAGATTTGGATTGTAATAATATTCTAATGAAGGAGAAGAAGAGGTTATGGTTGTGCCAAAAGTAGCTATGAATGGATATATTATGTTGCCGAATTGTTCATAGAAAAATATAAAAACAGGTACAACTACAAGGATAGATCCTAATATCCCGATTAATATATTCTTGAAGTTTCTAATTTTATCTTTATTTATTAAAATATATATCGTTATTGGAAATATTATAAGAGCTGTATTGTATCGTGCTAAAAATGCCATCATAACTAATGGAAATACTAAAATAAAAAACTTTGAATTTTTTTTAACTGCTAAAACTAGGAAATATAATGCCCAAATCGTAAGAGTAACACTTGTAAGGTCTGAAAAACCGGTACCAAGAACGGTTAGGACTGTTGGAAAAGTTGCAAAAAGTAATCCTCCTAAAAAGCTTTCAATATTATTAAAACGCAGTTTTAAAAATAAATAGAATCCTATTACTCCCAATATGAAGGTTAACCCATCTACAATAAAAATTGTTGATGTTGAAACGAATCCTAATCTAAAGAAAAGGGAAATGATGAATGGAAAAAATGGTGGTCTAGTCCAATCATAATAGCCAAATCCATGTCCTGCAAATACCAGAGCATTTGAAAGAAAGTCACATGAATCTGACAGTGGACCTATATCTATTTGAATTAACACCCTGTAATATGTTATTATGCTTATAATTATAATTAATATAATTAATGGGAAGTAATGGCTGAAAAACTTATTTAAATAATCCTTTTTTTTATGTTTGTTATCTGATTTTTTGGGATAATTCAAAACTAGCACCCATCACACTTTGATAAATTTATTTTTTAAACTGATCTTTTATATATGGTAACTTTCCCGAAATATTCAATTGGTATGTATGAACTTAAATTTAACCCGTTTGTAATGGAGAAATAGTATTCTGCATTATTCTTTACTAAGAAATTATTGCTTGCTTCACTATCCGGTGTATAATTATTTAAATTTATGTTTGTTTGATTATTTTGGAATTCAGGCATCATTTGTACATTTGTTTGTAAATCCCATCCTGAATTAGCCCATAAATCTGAGTATATCACTTTAGATTTATAATTAGGATCGTAATTAATTAACCAGTGACTAGCAGAGGCCATATCAATATTTAAATTATTATTTCCTTCATTCACTGTTAATATGGATGGTAGGTAGAATGAAGTTGATATTATAATTATTATAACTAGTATTGGAGCTAAATAGAAGGTTAATTTTCTTTGTTTGATTAATCCTATTTGATTTTCAATTAATACTAATCCTCTTATGAGTAAATATGAAAATGCAGGCATTATTTGCAGGAAATATCTAACATCCTTAATAGAATATACACTATTAAAGATCAAGAAAGTTGCAAACCAAGATATGAATAATAAATCCAGATCATAATTTGGATTAATTTTTAATAATTTGAATGATCCTAAGCATAAAATAAAGAATAATATTTCACTTATAAGGTATGATACTTGACCTAAACTCAAAATAAAAATGGCTGCTGTAATTATAATGATTAAGAGTCTCCATTTATACTCTATCTTTAGAGCCTCTTTTATATGAGTTAAGCTTTTCTTTCCCCTTACTAATCTTATCCAGCTAAGTGTTAATCCTCCTACTATTACTAGAATAATAGTTAAGGCAGCGTTTCCCATGGCAAATGGTAATAGTTTGATATAGAAAAGTAAATCAGTATTATAATCTATATTTTGGGTACTAACTGGCCCAGAGCTGGTGCCATAGAAATTTGTGAATGGATAGAGGGGATTGCCATATTTTAATGTGAAGAATATTAAGAATGGGATGAGAATTAAAAGTGATAATATTATTCCAATAAATATATTTTTATGGTTTTTAATGTTTTTCCAGTCCACGAAAATAATTAAAAATATTGGAAATATGATGAGTGCCTGATTGTATCTAGTTAAAAATGATATCATCGATAGGGGAAAGGAAAGAAGAAAATATCTTGAATCTTTTTTTACAGCTAAAAATGTGAAATATAATGCCCAGATAGTAATGGAAACACTTGGAAGATCGGCAACTCCAGCACCTAAATAAGTTAATATAATGGGGAAAGTAATGTATAATAAGCTGCCGATGAAGCTGTTTAGGGCGTTGAATCGTAATTTTAAGAAGAAATATAATCCAATAACACCTAATACATCAATTATAGCGTCTACATAAAAGATGGGATTTATGGATAATCCTTCAAACCTGAAGATAATTGAAGTTATAAAGGATAAAAATGGAGGTCTTAGAGCGGAGTAGCCGATATTTTTACCAGCAAATAATGCAGCATTTGATAGGAAATCATATGAATCATACATAGGGCCAATATTCAATTGAATCTTTAATCGGAAATAAGCTATAATAATCAAAAATATAATTAATAAAATGAATAATACTGATTCCTGCAAATTATTTTTGATCTTATCCATTATTTTATGAAATTCATACATATAATCACCTTATACATCATCACAAACTTACTAAAGCAATACAATTATTATACAAGTATATTTCAATTAATCTATATAAATTAAATTAATTATGGAACTTAATATTTCGAAATATTTTTAAATCCATATTGAATTTACTTAATACTTTTAGTATAATAATTTAATTAGGAGTGATAAATTAATTTAATCATAAGAAATAGAATTATTTAACACTAAAAAAAAAATTTTAGGTGAGAAATAAATGGATTCCACTATCCCTATTGTAAAGCAATATGTTACTGCTGCTTTGGAGTATTTTAAAACGAAGAATTTTGAATTTTTAGGAATAATGGGTAATAGGATAATGAGTAACCTTTTAATCTGTGGAGAGAAGGATTTGATGGTTATAGGTTATATGATTAGAGAAGTATCAGATGAATTTGATTTTATAAGCAGAGAGGATGCTATTAGATTAAATGGTTGTATGGATGCTGGTAAACAATTTATACAGAATATTTTAAATATTATCTCACTTGAGGGAGAATTTAGTCAAATTAGTATTTGGGAGAATTATTATAATTATAAAATGCGTATTGTAGAGTTTATTCCAACAGATGTTGATCTTTCAGTTTATGAGAAGGATCCGGGTTTCACTGGGAAAACCACTAGTTTTCTTATGGAGTTTCTTCTTGAAAATAAGGTTTTATTATTAGAAGATTATAATAATCTTTTAATGGGAATTTTAAATGAGGAGAGTCGTGTGATTAATTTACATGGTTTTGAAAAGAGAGATTTAATTTTTTATATTTTTATTAAAGCTTTCTTAGAGTATTATCGGTATTTGTTAGCTTTCAAGATAGTAAGTAATGTGGAGGGTGATGTTATAAAAAATAGAATATATCCTTTTGTAGATAAAATTACCCACTTACCTACGGAACTTGATGAGTTATATAAAGTGTCTAATGTGATTTTAGGAGATTTAGGTTATCAAACTAGGGTTTTTTATATGGAAAATAAGGATCCTGATTTAATATTAAAAAAATTATAGATTTTGAATAAAAAAAAATATGAATTTTAATTTTTTTTAGAACATATGTAGAATGTTGAAGGGTTTGAGGTAAGTTGCTGATAATAGTATGATGTTAAATAGTAATATAATTATGGATAATAATATTATGGACTCTGTGAATCTGTTGAAGGGTACTTCGAAGTCTCTGCGTCTGGAATCAATGTAGTAATAAGTGAATGGAAATAGTACAATGGTTTGAGGTATCAGAATACTGAAGAATTCAATTAAATTTAATGTTAAAACAATATTTGCCGTTAGAAACTGTGTTAATGCAGGTATAAATAGTGTAGAGACGAAAGTAAGCATCATCAATGCAAAAACTGGGAAGAAAATAATGTATATAGATTTATTGGAAACAGAATAGGTTAAATAGAATATTACATCTGGATTTTTAAGTATTTCAAACTGTTCCTCATAATCTTTTTCATTTATTAATAGATGGTAAATTTCATTTCCCTCGATTTTCTCTACGTATTTAACGTTTAAATGTAATTCTCCTACAGTATTGGGTAATTTGTAATATAATTGGGGATTCGATTTTGTTTTATCTAATTTCATTCCTTTAGGTAGTACTATGGAGTATTCATGTTGAGTGGGGCCATCTATTCTGGTTGTGGATATATATCCTGTAGGATTTCTCCAATGTATATGGAATGGTTTCTTTTTAAATCCCGGTTTTATATTCAAATACTCTAATTCTAATTTAACATGTCTTAAATCATTATGTGGATTCATAGCTTTAGGGTAACTATTTAAATCTCCTAAATTTACAGTTAGAACTATGAAACTTGATTCTTCTCCTGAATTTGATAAAGGTGAAGCTATAAATGGTAAATTTGTATTTAAATCCCTTCTTTTAATATTTAATTTTAAGAAGTTTTTAAGGTGAATGTCGATGAATTGCTGATCAGTGTATAAATCCATTACTTCCAGTATTAATCTACCTTTAGTGGGGCTTACACGATCTTCAAAACACCAACTAGATTGTTCTTTGATTAACATAATAATTCTTAAAAAGGAGTATTCATTTTAAATATTTAATTATTTAATTTTCTTATTTTTTATTTTATCCTTAATTACTTTTATATTATCTGAACTATCCCCGTAAGCAACTCCAATATATTTAATCTCGGCATCTAATGTTTTTAAACTACGATCAAAACGTAACATTATTATTCAACATCCCTAACTTTTTTTGATTATGATGAACAAAATTTTTTTAATATTTTTAAATAAAAAATTGTAGGTTAAATAATGAAATCTTAATCATTTGAATCTTTTATAATTAATATTAAGTTTTAAATGATATAATTTTTTTTAAATTTTTATGGAACCATTAATGATTAAAACTCTTATAAATTTCCAAAATCATAATATTGAAATCAATTTTAGTTTAAAATCAAAAAAGATCACTAAATAGTTTGAGATGAAAGAATTTCTTAAATTATACTCTCTTTCAAATAAACTCGAATTATATTAATAAAAGTTGAAATATTCATTATTACACTTTTTTTTGGTATTCCGGGCAAAGGTAAGTAGTGCGACCACCTATTTTTAAGGTTATTAAGCTTCCTCCATTTGGACATTCTCCACCTTGATAACGATGTGATAGTAAAAAGTTGGATGGCATATTATGTGGCGTATCCTGATATTCAATTGCTTTATTTAAAACCATTTTCATTTCGTTAAATAATTTTTTAAGTTTATCTTTATCTAATTTATCAGCAGTAGTTAAGGGATGAATTCTGCTTTGATACAGAATTTCATCAGCGTATAAATTTCCAATTCCAGCTATAAAATTCTGATTCATAATAAGAGATTTTATAATGCCTCTTCTTTTTCTGAATAATTCTTGAAAGGTTTTAAAATTTATTTCCAATGCATCAGGCCCTAAATTTTTCTCTTTAATGAAATTATCAGGACCCCCAGTTAATCCTAATTTACCAAACTTTCTCATGTCATCAAAAACAAGTTCATCTCCGTTAATAAATTGTATTAATAATCTTATATGATTGGAATAATTTTTTAAAGAATTTTTTTGGAAATATTTAAGATATCCAGTCATACCAAAATGTATAATCAAAAAATAATCATTATTAAGCTGGCAGAAAAGATACTTCCCATATCTCCTACTACCAGTGAATTCAAACCCTAAAAGTGCCTCACGAAGTTTACTTGATTTAACGTTTATTAAGATTTCAGGACTCCTTATTTCAACATTTTTTATTCTTTGATGCAAAGAAGTAGAATCAAAGTAATTTTTATAGATTTCAAGACTAGGTAATTCCGGCATGATTTAATTTCACCTTCAAATAAATCTAAAAAAAATTTATAAAAATTTTTTTTTTAACTCATGATTTCATTATAGTTGGGAGAATTATGAAATTATGTAATGAAACAAGATTTATAGTCTAATATATAATTTATATACTAATATTCTTAAGGATATTAAGATTCCAAATATTTCGATTTAAAAAAAAATGGAGTTTAATCATCTATATAATTTTAATTGAACAATAATATTTTGTAAAATAAAAGCCCATATACTTTTTTCCTTTCAAGATAGTTTACTTATCCCAAGTAATTTTATTATTTACTTACTATAATTCTTGATTTTAACTATTTCCACGTAGGGATGGCTTTTAACGAATTCTCTGTAAGGTGATATTAATTCCAACAATATTTCAAGGGCTTTCCTGATACTTTTCCCATCTTTGGCAATGGTGGGGATTATAGGTGCATTAACAAAATCTATTTGAAGTTCTTCATTTTTTAAGTCTTGTTTATTAGCTGTGATAGCGTAAGGTATTTGTTTCTGGCTTATGAATTTTATTATTTCTTCATCAGCTTTTGTAATGCCTATTGTATTATCTATGAATATAATAACTCCATTTATATCTTTGAATAGGGAGTATTGCTTAGATTTCCATTTTATTTTTTCGGGATGACTTAAAAGATGAATTTTCCTGTTTTTTATGGTTAAACTTCCTTGTTCGAGATTTTTGGTTTGTAATAATTTATCACATATGTTTTCCATTGCTGTGGTTTTTCCAGAGCCTGGTGCTCCCATCACTAAAATTTTTTTTATTTCCATGATTACCACTCTTTTTTTTTATTTCTTTTTTTTCTCACTTTTTTTCTTCTTCATTTTTGTAATTGTTTATTAAAATATTAAAGTTTTACTATTTGTGTATAAATAATCACATTTTGTGATTAAATAAAGTATTTTTTTAAATTAAGTAATAATATAACTATAGTTATATTTTTAATATAAATCTTTCTCTAAAATAATATAATTATAAATACATTTACAAAGAAGTCAAAAATCTCTATCGAATCCCAAAACCCCACGAAGAGTTCATAAGATAAGTTAAAAAAAAATATAAAAAAAATAAAGTAATTGAAACCGGAATAGAAAGAAAAAATTGAATTCTTTCTATATCTAAAATTTATTTGCAAAGTATTCTATTTTCCGTCTCTAAAAAAAAATAGAATGGACTTTTAAACTGCTTTTTCTCCTCGTTCACCAGTCCTAATCCTCACAACATCTTCAACAGAAGATATAAATATCTTACCATCTCCAATATCTCCGGTTTGCGCGGTTTTTACAATATTATCAACTACTTCTTTAACTTCCGCATCTTGAACAATGATTTCCAGACGAGTCTTAGGAAGTAAATCTATACGATAATCACTACCCCTATAACTTTCAGTGATACCTAATTGTCGTCCCCGACCTTTTACCTCAGTCACAGTGATTCCATGACATTTGATATCTTCTAGAGCTTGTTTCACTTCATCTAATTTGCTTGGTCTTATTATGGCTATTATCTCTTTCATACAAAATCACTCCTAAATTCTGTAACCAGATTCCTCATGTAAGGTAGTATCAAGACCTTCTAATTCTTCGTCATCTGTCACTCTTAAACCAATTGTTTTATCTATTACGAATGCAATGACTAATGTCCAACCACCAGACCATGCTATAACGGTACCAATGTCGATTAATTGCCATACCATCTGCATAGGGTTACCATAGAATAATCCTACCCCTGCAGGATTAATGAATGGTGCTGCGAATAAACCAGTGGCGAGAGCTCCCCAAAGTCCTGAAACACCATGTACAGCAAATACATCAAGTGAATCATCATATCCAAAGCGTGGTTTTAACCATGTCATTGCATAGTATGAGAAGAATGAAGTTATGAATCCAAGTATCAATGCACCCTCTACGGATACATAACCAGATGCAGGAGTTATAGCCACTAAACCACAAACTGCACCAGTTATTGCACCGAGTACTGTAGGTTTTCCTGTTTTTATAATATCAATTAACATCCAAGATATCATAGCTGCAGCTGTGGCAGTGTTAGTTACAAGGAATGCTGATGATGCAAGACCTCCAGCTGTAAGCGCAGAACCCGCGTTAAACCCGAACCAACCAAACCATAATAATGCAGCACCTATTACTGAGTATCCTAAGTGATGTGGTAATAATTTGGTGTCTTTTCTTGCTCCCAAATATATACAAAGTACTAATGCAGCTATACCACAATCAAGATGTACAACTGTACCTCCAGCAAAGTCTAGTGCACCTAGTTTAGCCAACCATCCTCCACCCCACACCCAGTGGGATATTGGGACATATACTATAGTAATCCATAGTGGTACGAATGCAAGCCATGCTTTGAATTTCAACCTACCAACTACAGCACCTGATATCAGCGCGACTGTAATAGCGGCGAATACTAACTCAAATGCAGAATAAATAGTTACTGGTATAGTTGGTGCTAATGGAGCTAGTGTATTGGAAGTTATTCCAAAAAATAATATATTAGCTCCATTACCTATTAAACCATTTACATCAGTACCGAATGCAAATTGGTATGCATATATAACCCATATAACACTTGTAATAGCAAAAGCTATGATAGACATAAAAAGGGTGTTTAAAACGTTTTCTCTTTTCACCAAACCACCGTAGTATAATGCCACTCCAGGAACTGTCATAAGCATTACTAAGGCGGTGGCGGTGAGCATCCACGCTGTATCACCAGAATTAAGAACAGCAGTAGCTACCATAATGATTTTCCTCCTTAATATTAAATTAACAATTTGATATTGATAAGTAAACTTGTTTTCTATTTTTTCTAAAAAATTTATGAAAAAATATTAAGAAAATTTATAATCTTTATGTTTAAACTGTAAATCCTCTGTAAACAAATTATTTCCAACTTAATTCTCAAACGAATAGTTGTAAAATGGTTTTCTTTGAAATTTTAGTTAGTTTCCGAGTTTATTTTATTATTTTATTTAATTTCACCTCGTTTTTAAACGAATTTTCCTATATTTTTTAAATCAACCAAACCGGAAGGAAACCGTCTTCCGGTATTATAATTTTAAATCGTTAATCAAATATAAAGGTTTCGATCTAGTATCCAATTTCATAAAAAAAAAGCTAATATTAATACCTAATAAATTAAAAGAATTAAACAATTCCCAAGAAAAAAAGTAAGAAAGATTAAATGGCTTTATCTCCACGTTCACCTGTTCTAATTCTTACCACGTCTTCTACATTTGAGATGAAAATTTTACCGTCTCCAATATTTCCTGTTCTACCTGTTTTTACTATACTTTTAACTACATCCTCAACTTCATCATCCTTAGTTACAATTTCAATTTCAGTTTTAGGTAAAAGATCCACATTATAATCCTGTCCCCTGTAGCTTTCAGTTATACCTAATTGTCTCCCTCGTCCCTTCACATCCTTTATAGTCAATCCATGGCATCCAATTTCTTCTAAAGCTTGTTTCACATCTTCCAACTTATTTGGTCTTATAATAGCGATTATCTTTTTCACAATCCCACATCCTAAATATTTTGATAGCTAAATAAGTTAATATATGGGCACTTGTCATTTATAACTATTTATGACAGTCTGTAACCGGATTCCTCGTGTAGAGTAATGTCCAGACCATTTATCTCTTGCTCGTTTTCCACTCTTAGACCTATGGTTTTATCTATAATTTTACCTATTATCAGAGTCATAATCAGTGAGTAAGCTCCAATTGCTAAAACTGCTAAAAGTTGAATACCTAATTGACCGGGATTACCATATAATAAACCGCCTTTAATTGAACTGTTTATTGCTGAAGTAGCAAAGAATCCAACACTTATTGTTCCAACAATACCACAAATTCCATGTATTCCAAATACATCCAATGCATCATCATATCCCAATCTAGATTTCAGACTTGAAACCGCGTAGTAAGCGCAGAAACTGCCGGCGAATCCGATGATTAGGGAGGCTGAGAAGTTAACATAACCTGCAGCTGGAGTGATACATGCTAATCCAGCTATTGCACCAGATAATGCACCAAGGAGTGTTGGTTTACCTGTTTTAAGCTTATCCATCAACATCCAAGTAAGCATACCCATTGCTGCGGCGGAGTTGGTTACAATCATCGCGGATACTGCCAGATTGGTTGCTCCCAAAGCTGATCCAGCGTTAAATCCGAACCAACCGAACCAAAGAAGGCCTGTACCAATTACAGAATATCCTAAGTGGTGAGGTAATAATTTTTTATTTTTACGTACACCGATTAGTAGTACTAATGCTAGGGCGGCCATTGCACTGTTAAGGTGGACTACGGTACCTCCTGCAAAGTCTAGGGCACCCATTTGAGCGAGCCATCCTCCACCCCACATCCAGTGTGCTACTGGTATATATACTAATGTTAGCCATACTGGAATGAATGCTAGCCATGCGGTGAATTTCATTCTCTCAACGACTGCACCAGATATGAGGGCTACAGTAATAGCTGCAAATGTCATTTCAAATACTGCATATAAGCCTTCAGGTATTGTAGGGGCGTAAGTTGATAATACATTCGATTCTACAACATTGTTGAAGAAGGGATTGCTTAATGCCCCGATAAATCCATATATATTCTGTCCAAATGCTAGATCATATCCATAAATGAACCATAGGATACTCACAATAGCAAATGCTACAAAAGAAAGAAATATAGTGTTTAAAACATTTTCTCTCCGGATTAGTCCCCCATAGAAGAGTGCTAAACCAGGAATTGTCATCAAAATTACTAACGCTGTTGATATAAGCATCCATGCTGTATCTCCAGAGTTAAAAACTGGATCCATAATAGTTTCCTCCATTTAATTAAATTTTACCTTGATTGGTTTGGTTGATTCCTTCAAGAATTAAAAATGTAGTATTTAATGAATCTGAAATTAATTTCATGGAAATTTTAATTTTTCTAAGTGGTTTAGGATTCGAATTAAATGCATTTTATATTCTTGAAATACCGGAAGTATGCATCCGCTTGGAATAGGATATAGGAAACCTAATTCCGTTAAATTAATTTTTGAAAAATAGTATATAACCTTTATGGTTTAAGTCATGAATATTCATTATAAAATTAGATAAGGAACCTCAGAAACAATAAAAAAATATCTAAAATTTGAAATATCTAAAATTTAAATATTGATAATAAATCTAATTTTGAATTATTAAAAAAAAATATTAAAAAAAAATAGAAAAATTTATTTATAAGCTATAGGGGCTTCTAAACCTGCCATTTTAACTCCAGTAAGTGCAGATGATTCTACTGTCAAAGCACGTAAGTCATCTTTCTCTAATTTAAGAATATCAGTATTACCTGCTTGTTGAGTTAGCATCACAGCTTCCTCAGTCATTGCTTCAATATAACGAGACACTCTTTTACCAGCCTCTAAGTAATCTAAGCGTCTTCTAAGTTGAGGATTCTGTGTGGCAATACCTTTCTTACAAGTTCCAGTATAACACGTTTGACAAACTCGGCAACCAATTGAAACGAGAGCAGCAGTTGCAATATAAACGGCATCAGCACCTAATGCTATAGCTTTAGCCACATCTGCGCCATTTCTAATACCACCACCGGCAACTAAATTCACTTCTTCCCGTAGATTAATATGTTTAAGAGCTTCATCAGCCTCCACGATAGCAGCAATGGTGGGAACTCCAGAATGCTCAGTAACTATATCTGGCCCAGCACCAGTACCACCCTGCATACCATCAACAACTACAATGTCTGCACCTGCTTTAGCTGCAATTTTAACATCATCACTAACCCTACCTGATGTGAATTTCACAATTATTGGTATTTTCCAATCAGTTATCTCCCTTAGTTGAGATATTTTCATACTAAGATCCTCAGGCCCTACAATATCCATGTGTCTGGCAGGACTCAGAGCATCAGTCCCTTCAGGTATCATCCTAATACGAGAAACATCACGAGTTACTTTTTCACCTAAAAGATGACCTCCCATACCAGATTTAGCGCCTTGACCAATTTTTATTTCCACTGCTTCGGAGTTATTTAAATAAGCAGCGGAGACACCAAAACGACCGGATGCATATTGTGCTATAAGTTTAGAAGCATACTTCCTCTCCTCAGGGAGCATTCCTCCTTCTCCAGTGTTAGTGGCAGTGCCAGAGAGAGTTGCACCCATAGCTAAGGCTATTTTAGCTTCTTTACTTAATGCGCCAAATGACATAGCAGCGATCATTATAGGAGTATCCAATACTAATGGGTTTTCAGCATATCTCGTTCCCAAAACCACCCTAGTATTACATGGCTCCCTATATTTGTCAATAGGTGGTCGAGAAACTTGGGCAGGTATAATCACTAAGTCATCGAATGTGGGAATAACTCGAGTAGCTCCGCAACCTCTTACTTTATAGCTGCCTTCAGTTGATTTCCTATTTATCTCCACTAGATCACTGAATGACCATACATTTCTACGATCTTCTGGAACTGCGTTCACTTCTATTGCATTGTTGGGGCACATTTCCTCGCATATCCTGCACCCTACACAGAGTTCATGGTGTAGTGGATAAGGTTCATCGTCGATTATCTCGTATACTTCATGTGGGCAATTGTTAAGGCAGGAGTAGCAGTTTTGACATAATTGTTCATCTCGGTTATCGCACATGTACCAGCAGCAGCCTGGTCTGTTAAAGTTTCTCCTGCATAGTTCTTTGTTTCTTTCTATTTTAAATGGCAATTTTTACTCCTCCTTAGTTTCTTTAAGTAATTTAAGAGGTTCAAATACTGGGCATGCTGCATATTTAGTTCCTGATGCACTTAAAACATCGGCTATATTATTAGTTAATTTAGCTTCAGGTTTCCATGGATGTGCTTTGTTTTTATCAACAATAATAACTTCATCAACCATTTTCTGGGATAATGCATAGTTTAATAATGCTGTAGCTACTCCTCCATCCTGACCTTTAATCATAGGTGCTTGGGCAGATACTATCTTCAGATAGTCCCCTAAAGGTTTGTTACTGGCATCTTCACTTAACATTTCTTCTGGAATATATGTGCGTGGACAGGTTACATAGCAGAGGTTACAGTCATCTGGGCAGTTTCCTTTGAGTTGCGGTTTTCTATCCTCTATGGATATTATATTTTCTGGACATGCGATTACACATGCTCCACATAGTACACATGTTCCTACGTCTATTACATCACTTTTGAGGTCGATGAATTGACATCCTTGTACTTCTTCCTGAAATTCGTCTTTAGATATTTGTCTACTATATAATACCGGCCTTCCTACTTTTTCTCTTTTTTTGATCTCCTCTCTATTTTCCTTCTTCTTATTAATGGCTAGCTTCTCAATTATTTTAAGACCAGATTCCGTTAAAGGTTTTGTTTTTATATAATTATCTTTTTCAGCATTTTTTAAAAGATTTAAACCTTTTTCAGTTCTAATTATAACGGTTGACCATTGTTCAGGTGAACCCACTGAACCTACGGATATGTCTGAAAGTTCGGATGTGAAATCCATACACACTTGGCAATTTTTACGCATACAACTTTTAGCTTCTTTTAGGGGAATCTTAACTAAACGATCTTCGTTGAGGTAGAACCAGAAATAATTCTTTTCAACTCTGCATTCTATTACATCCTTCATATCAGCATCGTACTTTTCCAATAATTGCTTCATATAACTGTATGAAAAATTCTCCATGCAGAAAAGCCCTATCTTAATATCCAATGGTGATTTACCTAAATAATCTGAAAAAGTATCCATCTTAGCCGCGGCCATCATATGGCAGGGTGTTCCTATCATGGCCACTTTCTCCTTTTCTTGGTTATTCTGTTCCATAATCATCCTTCCTCTGATTCTTTACCATAGAATGGTCTATTACTTCGCGGAACTATTTTCTTGAATTTTTTGTAATCATCCTCTGTTAATTGGAATCCGTAGTTAGTCAAAAGCTCAATAAGTTCTTCTTTATCTTTATCATTAATTTCTTCAACTTTAGCATTTTTTCCCAGGCTTTTAATGTCTCCCTTAACATAAATAGCGCCCCTAATGATTGATTCTCCAGCATCATTTGATATATCGCCTAGGACAATTATACGTCCACCCATCATGAAAAGGCCGCTCATGAATCCAGAATTACCTCCAATAATGATGGTTCCATTTTTCATTATTTCTCCAGTTCTGGAACCTGCATCTCTTTTAACTACAACTACTCCACCATATATTCCCTGACCTACACCATCACCTGCGGATCCGTCAATTATAACCTCTCCTTCAGTCATGTTATCCGCGGGAAACCATCCGGCGTTACCATTTATATGAATTTTTGCTCCGTGAATCATTGTCCCAACGAAGTATCCGGCTGAACCATCTATTAATACTTCTACAGGTTCTGTTAACCCCGCAACCATGTAATGCATAGCATTTGGATTTTTAATAATAATTTTATCATTTTCTTTAGCTGATTTTTTTATGGCTTGGTTAATTTCTCGTGGTGTTTTATGATTAGCGTTAATTTCAAATTCCTGCATTTAAGATCGCCACCCTTCTAGTATCTAACATATTATTCTATTTTATTTCGTTTAATTCTTTTTTAGATAGTGTATGCTCTGGCTTCTCCTGGTGAGATTTGTTCGATGTCATGAGTATCTATTACTTCTCGAAGGGCTACTTCTTCAGATGCTATGGCGAATACTTCATTATTTTCAGCGAGGACACCCGGTCTTAAGCCTAACTGGTCTTTAGCTATTCCTACTCCATTAGGAGTGCCTATAATATAAGAGAATGGTCCATCCATGTCTTTTATTGATTGTTCTAATGCTTCTTCTAGTTTATATCCTTCTTTAAGTTTATCTGCAATATAATGGACAATACATTCCGTATCATTAGTGGTTTCAAATATGTGACCCTTTCTTTCCAGTGGATCTCTTAGTTTCCAGTAATTAGTTATCTGACCATTATGCACCACAGTAATGTCAGGTATAATATAACTTTGAAATGGATGAGCGTGATAACGGTCCACTATACTTTCGGTGGAGAATCTAGTGTGTCCTATACCATGAGTTCCCTGTTTAGAGTGAGTGTCGTATCTAGCTGCAATATCCTTCACCAAACCCACATCTTTAATCATCTCAAATGAGTGGCTTCCGTTAAGTACTATAACATCATTTATTTTATCAATGTCCATTATAAGTGGTTTTAACTGGGAAAATGAGTTAAGTGAGACTTTACATCTATAGATTATATAATTCTCCACAGATGGAATTATTTCCTCGTTTTTTATTTGAGTTGCAGTATTAACCATACTTTTCACTTGTTCTAGAAGACCTGGTTTCTCTTTAACCTCAATATTTAAAAGATATTCATCTTCCATTAAACCAAGACCCCCATATATGGCGAATCCAGCCGAATCTGGTCCTCTGTGTTGTAAGGCATCCAGCATTTTAGTTAGAGAATCACCTACACGATGAAGTTTCCCATCTTTGAATACAACTCCTGCTATTCCACACACTTTAAAACCTCCTTTATAAAATATTCATGAATTCTCGTATCTTCTGTAAGTTCAGGGTGGAAAGCAGTCGCAATATATCTTCCCTCCTGTACAGCTACAATTTTATCTTTAAGTTTAGCTAATATTTTTACCCCATCTCCTACTTTGATAGTGTATGGAGCTCTAATAAAGATTCCATTATAATTGTGATCAAATATTTTAATTACTTCCTCAAATGAAAGTTTTTGCCCTCCGAATCCATTTCTTTTAACTTGCATATCAATTAAACCTAGAAGGGGTTGTTCATAACCTGTATATTTACCTAGAACTACCATTCCTGCGCAAGTACCCATAACAGTTATTTTGTAGTCTGTTATAACTTGATCTATGCCTTCTTCTTTTAGAAGTTTACCAATGACTGTGCTCTCGCCACCGGAGATTATTAATCCTTGACATTTTGAAACTTCTGATGAAGTTTTGACTTTTAATACTTTAGCTTGAATCTTCATTTTATCTAAAGCTTTCAGAGTGGTGTTAAAATGTTCTTGGACATCTCCTTGCAGGTCTAGGATTCCTATTTGAATCATATCAATTCTTTCCTTTGAAGTTGGTATTTTATCATCAATATTTTTTGTAATTTGATAATATTTGAAAATCTTATTATATAAAAGTTAGTGGAATGATTTCGCTTCCTTCTGTTTGATTCTTGAAAATTATATATCAAATCAAATTTTTTTTATACAATGTTCAGAATTTGTATTAGTAACGATAGTTTAACTGAACAATTATATAAATGTATCTAGCTTACTTAACTTTTTTATCAAATAATTTCATTTGATGTAAATTAATCCCAAAAACCTGCAGAAAAGAGCAGGTTTAAAAAAAATAGGGACAAGGATGATTATAATAAAAGGTGTCTAGTTTTTTTTAAATTTTTGTAAAAACTAGCTAAAGAATAAAAAAAAATTAGTAAAAAGATCTAATAAAATATAAAAGAAATATTAGAAATCAGATATTATTTTTAAAATTAGATTAAAAAGGTTAATAACCTACATTATCCAGTTTATTTATTTTATTAATAACATCTTTGAATAAAAAAGTAAATGTTTAATTTAAATATTTAATGATGACATTACCTTTTCAGTATTCTCTTTAACCACTTTCGCGGCATTTATTAAAGCTTTAGTTTCATTTCCATTCATTTTTATTGGAATTATACGTTCTATACCATTAACGCCTAATTTAACTGGCACACCCAAACATACATCTTTTATATCTTCAATTTCACCGTCTAAATAAGTACTGACAGTTAATATCCGTTTTTCATCATTTAGAATAGTAGTTATGATGTTAGATATAGCATAAGCAGGGCCATATTCTGTTGAACCTTTTTTATCTATTACGTAGCTACCAGCATTTATAACTTTCTTAACCATCCCTTCAATGTCAATACTTCCATTTAAAGCATAATTTTTAAGTAATATTCCACCAATAGAAGTAGAACTAACAAGGGGCACCATATGATCCCCATGCTCCCCTATCACTCTAGTGTGGATTTCACTAACATGTATATTGAAATATTTAGCCAGCATATTTTTAAGCCGCAACGAATCTAAGTGATTTCCTAATCCAAAAACCTTATTTTTATCAAATCCAGAGGCTTTCAACGCCACATACGTCATTACATCAACAGGATTAGTTACAACTAATATTATAGAATGAGGCGAATGTTCAGCTATTATCCTAGAGTATTCTGCAACTATTTTAGCATTTGGCACAGCAATATCAGAACGTGACATACCAGCTTGACGAGGCACTCCAGCAGTTATAACTACAACATCAGAATCTTGTAAATCTTCCATATCACAAGATGCTTTAATAGAAATTCTGATATCTTTAGCTGCCATAGCATCATACATATCCAAAGATTCGCCTTCAATTCGCTCAAAACTTTCTTTTCGACCAATTAATACCAGCTGATTAGCCACGTTTTCCTCTGCCAAACAAAATGCAGCGGATTTTCCAACCTTCCCAGATGCACCTACTATACTCACCTTCAATTTGAACACCACCTTAAAAATTTATTTAGAATATCCTACATCAAATTTTTTTAGAACAATACATTACTTTTTTATTTTCATCTAAGAAAAATTTAAAATAAAGATTTTAAAATTCTTAGTTCCATTATTTATTATTAAATTATTTTTTAAAAAAATTTCTTATATAAAAATATTAAATTATTCTTTTTTCAATTCATATTATCTAGAAACTTCTCTGCAACTTTTCTAACATAACTGCTTTTATCGTTCAAAGCATTTTTCAGGGGATCTATAACTTCTTCACCACCTATATTCCCCAGCGCCCATGCAGCACCGCTCCTCACGAAACCACTTTCATCCTGCATTGAATTAATTAAAGGTTCTACTGCCTTCTTATTACCTATCTTTCCTAAAGCCCAGGCAGCACCCCCCCTAACTCTCCAATCAGGGTCATTTAATAACTCTATTAATGGTTCAACAGCAGTATCTCCCATTTTACTTAGAGCTCCTGATGTTTCACGTCTAACCCATTTATTATTATCCCTTAAATTATTGATAAGCGGTTTTATAGCTCTTTCATCTCTAATTTCTCCAAGTGCTCTAGCAGAATATCTCCTAATATTTCTATTTTCATCTTCTAAAGCATCTATAAGAGATTCCACTGCAGGTTCCCCTATCTCTTCAAGTAATTCAGAGGCTTGAACTCTCATAAGTTCATCTTCTTCTCCTAAAGTCTGAATTAATCTTTTAACATTATCTTCCCTTTCCATTTATATTCTCTCCATCCTTTAAATTTTATTTACAAAAAAATTAAATGATTGAAAATTATCATAATAGTGGTTTTTTTAAAATTACTTGAGGTACTTTATTATATTCTTTAATAGCAATATATCTTATTCTTTGGAATAGCCTATTCATCTAAATGAATTATAAAAAACTCACGATATTAAGAATAATAAAAATGATTTTATGTACGATATAACAGTTATACCCGGTGATGGTATAGGATTAGAGGTTATGGATGCTACTTTACATGTTTTAGAAGCATTAGACATTGAATTAAATTACATAAAAGCTTATGCTGGAAATGAATGTTTTAAGCATACAGGAACCACCATCCCAAAAGAAACAATTGAATTATCACGTGAGTCAGATGCAACCCTTTTCGGAGCAGTTACAACTGTACCCGGTCAAAACAGTGCCATAATTACCTTAAGAAAAGCAATGGATCTATACGTCAATATAAGGCCCGTGAAATCTCGAGAAGGAGTTAAATCCTTATTCAAGGATATAGATTTTGTTATATTAAGAGAAAATACAGAAGGACTTTATTCGGGATTAGAAGAATATACTAAAGTAGGTGCAACAGCTTTAAGAGTCATTTCAAAGAAATCCAGTCACAGAATCTGCAAATTCGCTTTTGAATATACAAAAAAATCGAACAGACATAAAGTAACTGCAATTCACAAAGCAAATATTTTAAAAAAAACTGATGGATTATTTAAAGAAATTTTTTATGATGTAGCATTGCATTATCCTGAAATCAAAGCTGAGGATAAATATGTAGATGAAGCTGCCAGGTTGTTAATAACAAATCCTAATGAATTTGATTGTATAGTAACAACAAACTTATTTGGAGATATATTATCCGATGAAGGTGCAGGTCTTGTTGGGGGTCTTGGATTAGCTCCTTCAGCAAATATTGGGGAAAACCATGGCTTGTTTGAACCTGTTCATGGCTCTGCCCCCACCCTTGCAGGAATGGGGATGGCTAATCCTTCAGCCATGATACTCTCTACTGTGATGATGCTTAATTATTTAAAGGAATTTAAAGTAGCAAATAAACTTGAAGAATCCTTGGAAGCTGTTTTAAGGGAGGGTAAAATAGTTACCCCTGATTTAGGTGGAAAATCCAAAACTAGAGATATGGCATCAGAGGTAAAACGAAAATTAAATGAAAAAAATGATTGGAAATAATTCATTGATTACTATAAAGAATGTATGACTAATTGTTTATATTTCTAATGGAAAAAGCATAAATATTGCTACAATATAGATTTATTATATTAAGAACCAGTAAAATTATAAGATTATTATAGGCAACTTAATACGATAGGACAGATTCTATTTGAACTAACAAATTATTTTAGTTCATCTACTGACCTTAAAAGAATACATTTTATCAGCTTATATTTTATAGCTGTATAAAAATTATAGCTGTATAAAAAAAATTCAACAGATTTTTTGGAGGTATATTTTATGGTGAAAACTACTATTAGTGTAATAAAAGCAGATGTAGGTAGTATTGCAGGACATGGATTAGCTCATCCAGCTTTATTAAAAAAATGTGAAGAAATTCTTGAAAACGCTAAAGAAGAAGAGCTACTAATGGATTATTATGTAACCAACTGTGGAGATGACACAGAACTCATAATGACTCACAGAAATGGTGAAGAAAATGAAGATATCCATAAATTAGCATGGCATGCATTTATCGAAGCTACAAAAATTGCAAAAGAATTAAAATTATATGGAGCAGGTCAAGATCTACTCGCAGACACATTCTCAGGGAATATTAAAGGAATGGGCCCAGGAGTTGCAGAAATGGAATTTAAGGAAAGACCTAGTGATCCCGTAGTTATTTTCGCCTGTGACAAAACAGAACCAGGTGCATTTAACCTACCCATCTATAAAATGTTCGCAGACCCTTTCAACACAGCAGGATTAGTAATTGACTCCTCCTTACATAATGGTTTTAAATTTGAAATATTCGATGTAATGGAACACAAAAAAGTATTCATGAGTTGCCCTGATGAAATGTATGATTTATTAGCGCTCTTAGGTACGACAAACAGATATGTTATTAAAAGAATCTGGAGAAGAGATGACAATGAAATAGCTGCTTCTGTAAGCACTGAAAGATTAAATCTGATGGCTGGAAAATATGTGGGAAAAGACGACCCCGTGGCAATTGTAAGATCACAATCTGGATTCCCAGCAGCAGGAGAAGTTGTCGAACCATTTGCATTCCCCCATTTAGTAGGTGGATGGATGAGAGGTTCACATAACGGTCCATTAATGCCAGTAGCACAAAAAAATGCTTATCCTGTACGATTTGATGGCCCACCACGAGTAATAGCTATGGGATTCCAAATAGCTGATAGTAAACTAATAGGTCCTGCTGACATGTTTGATGATCCAGCCTATGACCGATCACGTGTTCTTGCATCTGAAATAGCTGAATACATGAGGAGACACGGTCCATTCGAACCACATCGACTACCTGCAGATGAAATGGAATACACTACATTACCTGGAGTACTGGAGAAATTACAGGATAGATTTGAAGATATAGATTAAAAAAAAATATAATCTTATCATACCCACTTTTTTTTAACTCAATAATATTTTTTAATTAATAATAAACTTGGATAACGATAAATTCTTTTTCTTTATTTTATAAATATAACATGGTATATCTAAAATATAATCCACTTTATCCATTATAATACCATCACTAGTTGCTACAACTCCACTAGTTTTATGATATAGTTTAATTAATTGATAATCAACATTTACGGCAGTTTCAGCATTACCTATGATTCCATGATTTTCCATTATCCTTCCTGTAAGTTTTGCTAGTTTACCACTGTAACTAACAGGTTTATCATAGAAAACTTTAACATCTTTTGGTTGATATACTCTGATAAGGCTTACAATTGCATTCAAAGCATTTTCTGTAATTTCTTTGAACTTATATTTCCCAAAAACAGCATTCACATCCCTCATAACGCCATCATCACTAATAATGAGAGAGTCCTCATTAGAACATATACTTTCTATAGTTATTAGTATGTTATAACCATCAATTAGTAGAGTATTTCCTTTTATTTTACATATGGGAATCACTTTACTTTTCCTAGATCTGGATTTAGCCTGGGAAAAAACAGTTCTATTTAAAAAATTCCGCTCTTTTTTATTTAGTAAATAATGGTTTCCAACAAAATCAATGGCCATTACCTTCCTATAACCCCTATTTAGAAGGAATCTTAAATCATTACTTGCATTTTGCAATTTTCTTGAATTTTGATATTTCATAATCTATATTTTCATCCACGTCTTTTAGCAGCTATAATAAGAGCCCGATCAGAGGCATCTTCCGCCCGATCCACTACATTAACTAACCTTAAAACGATATTATTAAGTTCAATTAAAGTTAAAATATCAATTTTTTCATCTCGATAAAGTTGATAAATTGTTCCCTTTTAACTTTTTAATTAAAAAAAATTATATTTTTTTTATTGAATTGTTTCCTATATCAGTTTATGGAGCAATCGTATTGCATCAAGTAAGCCATGTGCATAGGTTATACAGCCAAATGCGGTTAAATTATCACTTTTTTCCAAATAATATATGGTATCATTTGAGTAATTTCTAGCCATCTCAACTATTTTTTCTTCTGAATCACTAACTTCTATTGACTCTACTTCTTTTATATTTTTTGCAAAGAGTTCCACATCCTTTTTAATCCGTTTAACCTCTTCCATTTTTTATCCGCCTATTTTTTGATTAATTTTGGATTTAATAAAAGTATTTTCATGATAAATGTTTTTTTATTAAAAAAAAATTGAAAAAAAATATTAATTTGATTATTTATTTTTCAATTCAATTCTAGAGTGATTCAATCTCTGAAGTACGGTTATGTAACCCAGAATCATAATCAATGCTACAGCTAAGCCCATAATAATTGGATTAAATATGTAACCTAAAAATGCACCTGCCATGAGAATAACTAAGCGTTCGGGTCTTTCTGCAATTCCTACATTAGCTTTAATACCTTCTGATTCTGCTCTGGCTCTCACGTAACTTACAGTTAATGAAGCATGTATGGCTAGTATTCCAATTATCCAATTGACATAACCACCATATATTATTCCTATTAAAATGAATGCATCTGCAAATCGGTCGGTGGTTGAATCTAGAATACCTCCAAATAGTGTAGTTGAGGAATGTTTTCTAGCTACTGCTCCATCTATGATATCTACAAAACCGCTTAATCCTATAAATATACCCCCTATCAATAAACTTCCAGTTGCGAACATATAAGCAGATATTACACTCATTATAAGGCCAATAATGGTTATAATATTAGGGTTAATGTATATTTTTTCAGCCAAGGGATCCAATAATATTTTGACTTGAGGTCGCAGTTTATCCAGCATAACTTTAATTGAAAACTCCGAAAGGATATATGTTTGGTTATGTGAAATATTTATGAGTGGTATGAAAATAATTAAAATCGACATTGAAAAGCCAGAGCAGGATAAGATCAAATTTGCTTTAAATCTTTTAAAGGATGGTGGTACAGTTGTTTATCCAACTGATACTATTTATGGTTTAGGAGTTAATATATACGATATTAATGCTATTAAAAAAGTTTTTAATATTAAAAAAAGATCTTTTAATAAACCTTTATCAGTTTGTGTTTCGCAAATTAGTGATATAAACAGTATTGCTTATTTGGATAAAACTAAAATGGATTTTATAAATGAAATTCTTCCAGGTCCATTTACAATTATTTTAAGAAAAAAGGAACATATATCAAATCTTTTAACAGCAGGTGGGGAAAAAATTGGTATTAGAATTCCAAATAATAAGATTTGTATGGAGCTTGCAAAATTATTTCCTATAACCACCACAAGTGCTAATTTATCTGGTAGAAGACCATCTGGATATGTAAATGGAGTTGTTGAACAATTAGATGATTTAGTAGATTTGATTTTAGATGGTGGTAAATCTGAAAATGAATCTCCTTCTACCGTCATTGACTTGACTCTTAATCCTCCTAAAGTTGTTAGAGAAGGCTCTTATAAACTTAATAATATAAAAATAAAATAAAAAAAAATATTATTTTACTGATGTTTCATTTTCTAATTTTTGGTACCATCCTTTACTATCTCCACCATTAATTTTGGGTAAAACAAAACTACGGTAGACTATTTCTAATATTATTTTAAGCATATGACGATGTTTAAGAAGATATTTAGGTCTGGCGTAAAATTTTAAATATGCTTTCGTTAATTTTCGTTCAACCATCTTTTTACTTAATCCCAATTCATCATATTTAATTACAGATTTTAGAACAGTGTATTTATCCCAGTTTTCTGTATCAATTAATTTTTTCTCTTTTAATTCATTATATATAGGTGTACCTGGAAATGGAGTTAAAATAGAGAATTGACTGTAATCTGCATCGAGTTTTATAGAAAAATTTATAGTCTCATCTATTTCATCACGAGTTTCACCAGGAAACCCTAAAATGAAAGAAGTTAAAACTTCTACACCAATATCTTTAGCTGTTTTAACTGCAGTTTCAGCTTGCGTTAATGTAATACCTTTTTTCATTAGGTTCAAAACACGTTGTGAACCAGATTCAACTCCATAATATAATGTGCTTAATCCTGCGCTTTTAAGTTTCTCTAACAAATTTTTATCAACCATATCAACTCTTGAAGAAGCAACAAAACCTATATCTAATCCTCTGCCTTTTATTTCATCAGCTATTGCATTTGCTCTTCTTTTATTAAGCATGAAAGTATCATCCATAAACGCTATATCTTTAACCTGATAATTCTCCTGTAATTCTTCAATCTCATCAACCACATTCTCAGGACTCCTAGACCTGAATTTTTTACCCATGACTAGTGATGATGAACAGTATCCACAAGAATAAACACAACCTCTACTAGTTATCATATCACTAGTTTTATCCTTAGTCGAGCCATATGATTCAAATGGAACCAAATGTCTAGCGGGAAATGGAATTGAATTTAAATCATTTATTAATGGTCTTGGTTGATTTAATTTTATATTACCCGTTTTTATATCCCGATAAACTATACCTTTAACTTCATCCAGATTTTTATGATTAGTTTCACAATATTTACTAGCTAAATCCGTTAATGTTTCCTCTCCTTCACCAATAACCACAGCATCTAATGATGGTGATTCTTTCAACGTTTCAGTAGGCACGAAAGTAGCATGGGGACCGCCTATAACACTTAAAGAATTTGGTAAAACTTCTTTAACGGATTCAACATATTTTAAAGCAGTTTTTATATTGGAAGTGGTGGCGGTAAAACCAACCACTGATGGATCAATTTTTGATGCTAATTCAGTTACTTTATCAATACCCATTTTCATTAAATCATCATCTATAATTTTAACAGACATTGAAGATTCTAATGCTCCAGCTAGATACAAGAGATTTAATGGAGGAGTAATAAAGCCTAAACTATTCTTCACAGCATTCTCATCATAAGGATTTATAAGTAATACATCCATTTGCCGTCAACTCCTAATATTTTTTTTTTAAAAACATAAATTAAAAAGTTTTTTTTCTTTATTTACTAGTTAAATCCACGAATATATCACCATTAGAAAGCTCTGTGGCTTCTTCTAGAATTTTGGATCTAATTTTATTCCATTCATAATTATTGTTTATACAACCAGGGTCAGGGGCTAAAACATTATCGAAATAATTGTATGCTCGAGCTCTACATCCGCCGCAAATGTTTCTAGATTCACATTCACCACAATGTCCTTCAAGAATATCTTTATTTCTAAGCTTCTTTAACAGACTGTTATTCTTCCAAACATCCTCAAAATCATCTAAAAGTAAATTAAGGGATTGTCTGCAATTCCTTTAAAAGTGTTAATCATATCCCCTAAATCTACACTATTTTTTTCACTGATTTCAATGTTTTGAGTTCTGTTGAACATTTAAATATTCCTCAATACAATTATATCAAATATATCATAATTCTTTAAATCTAAATTAATGACTAATAACTGATTTAAATCAATTTTTACAATTTAAATTTAAAACTCCTCTCATCAGAATATCTGTATATTCTTCAAACACTTTTTCATCATCTATTGAAACTTTTTCCTCGAAAATTTTTTCATTTACACTATTTTGGAATATGAAACTAATTAAAATCTGAGCTAGTATATCTGGATTAACGGGGCGTATATTACATTGTTCCATCTGTTCTTCGAAGTAGTCTCTTAAATGTTCAAGCATTTTCTTTCTAAATAAACAGTATAATCTGTTTAATTCTGGTCTTTTCCTTCCTTCTATCATTAACATTATTATAAAATCGATTCTGTCATCTAAGAATTCTTTCAAATTTATTCCAAGTGTTTTAACAGATATTTCTGTGTCAACATCTTTTTCTTTGCATAAAATAGAGTCAAGTTTTTCCAGTGTTTCCAAGTTATTTTTTTTAATAACCGCCTTCAAAAGATTTTCTTTTGAATTAAATTTGCGAAAAATAGTAATTTCATTAACATTAGCTTCACTGGCAATTTTAATAGTTGTAGCACCTTTATATCCATTTATCGAAAAAACTTTCATGGCAGAATCTAGGATTCTCTCTTCAACTTCATCCATCTCTGCACCTACATCTTCTATTTTCAACTTCTCCATAATTTTACACCAATTAAGAATTCACTTTACTGAAAGTATGTACTTGCCTGCGTTTATAATTTATGGTTCTACAAAGGTTAACAAATTTACAAACCAAAATTTTTAAATTAAAATAAAAAAAATATAATGATTTAAAAAATTTCTTAAATGCAAATACAAAAAAATATCTCAAAATTTATTTACTCATATCTGGCTAATATATTCATTGAAGCATCATTGAGATTATCACATCCAGTTAAAGTCATAGCCCTGATTATATCCTGTTTCACATACTCTAAGTACATCTTAACCGCCACATCCCCCCCAACTACTGACATCATTGCAAGAGGCCTGCCCATTAAGACTACATCGGCACCAAGAGCCAGAACTTTAAGCACATCAAATCCAGTTCTCACAGCACCATCTGCCATAATAAGAATCTTTCCTGAAACTTCCTTTGCAATATCCGGAAGCACCTCAGCAACACCCTGACCACAATCCAAAACTCTACCACCATGATTTGAAACATAACAAGCACTAGCACCTGAATCTACTACATTAACCGCATCCTCAACACTCATAATACCCTTGAAGATCACTGGTTTTTCAGTGCAATCCACTAATTCCTGAAGTTCTTTCTCACTTTTCCTATAAAGCTGATTTTCAGATTCAGCCCAAAACATAGATCCCGCACCATCTAAATCAACTCCAATGGCAACGACATCTAATTCATCAGCTAATTGGAAGAGTTGAATTAATCTCTCCTGTGAATGAGGTTTAAATATTGGAATCCCCCATCCTTCATTCTCTCCCACAATAGTGACACCCAATTCATCAGGACAAGCAGGACTATTTCCCACCATACCTATAGACCCAGAATCTTTAGCTCCCTTTAAAAGTCCCCAATAAAAAGTTTCTTCTGAAATTACATTATTAAGACTGTATTTAACCCCTGAAAGAGCAGCACCCATAACTGGACTGGTTATTGTTTTTCCAAATATTGAAATCGACATTTCAGGCTCATGATGAGTTTTGATCACCCTCATCTTCAAATGATATTGATGTAAAGCATTATAATTAGCCTCAATAGTTTTAGCTTGACCAGCGCCTCCGAGACCTATGGAAGTTCCGAACTTCTCTGGCGTACATATCCAGTAAGGTTTATCGTCACAAACCATATAAAAATCTTCAAGTATATTTCGAGCCATGTTATAATAATCATTTAAATCCTTATTTTTCATGCATTTTCACCGAATCATATATTTTTTTTAGATTTTAATTTAACATTAAAATTCTATGGTAATTCTCAACTACTGGAAAATTTTTTATTGCACGTAGAGTTTGTATACCATAATATACATTAGCGGGAATCAGCCTTTCGCATATTCATCATTTATCACTGTGCATCCTTATTCTAGTTATTTCTGCTCTAGCTTTCGCGATTGCAGTGTTAGGTGGAACATTTTTGGGACATACTAAACGGCAATTTCCATGGAATTCACATGCCCACCAACCATTAGGTATGTCCGCCTTTTTTAACCTAGCATTATTCTTTATATCTCGAGTATCTATGTAGAAACGGTACAATTTAGCTAAAGCAGCAGGTCCTAGGTATTCAGGATTTTCTCCGTTAATAGGGCAGGCTCCGAAACACGCTGCACAGAGTATGCAATTCGTATACTGCTCAACTTCCTTTACAGCAACTGGCTCCATTAATCTTTCCTTTTCAGGGGCTGGATCTGATGATTTGAATACAGGTTCCACAAATAAGTAATCTTCGAAAAATTTACTCGTATCAATAATAAGATCCTTAATTACCGGAAGATGAGGAAGTGGTTCAACCAAAACCTCATCTTTAGGATTCCATGAAACTGTATCCTCGATAGCAGGATAGGGTGAAAGGGAGATCTTATGTCCTTCATTGATTAAAGATGTTATTTGTGTTCTACAAGCTAACCTTGGGATTTTATTGATGAGCATAGCACAGGTACCACAGACTGCCCCTCTACAGGAGTATCTGAATGCGAGGGAATCATCGAATTGTTCCTGAAACTGGAATAACGCATTCAAAACAGTCATTCCATGATATGGTTCAAGTTTAAATACATCATAATGGGGTGAAACCATCCCTTCCTCATATCGGTAGATTTTTAGTTTCATTTTAGTATACGCGCTCCTTTAATTCAAATAAACCTAAAATAACAGGTTTATTGGAAACCTGTATCTTTCCATCTTTTATTAAGGTTAGTGTATGATTTAAAAATCGTTTATCATCACGCTTGGGATAATCTATTCTAGTATGGGAGCCTCGACTCTCTTCCCTGCTAAGTGCACCGCAGGCAACAACTTCAGCAAGCATGAGCATGTTTTCAAGTTCAAAGAACCTAATAAGAGCCTGATTTACAGCTCTATTCTTATTATTTATAGAGACATGAGAAGCTTGTTCTTGTAATTTTTTAATTTCTGAAAGCCCTTCCTGCATCCTTTGATTATCACGAAAGATTCCGAATTTATTGAACATCGTGTGTTTCATAATATTCATAATATTAAAAAGGTTTTCTCCGTCTGTCCACTCAAGAATCTGCTCGATTCTTATATCAATATCCTGCATAGCGTTTTCAACTAATTCAACCTCGGGCTGTGAAATATTCGAAATATCCTCAATAATTTTATCAGCTACTAGACGTCCAAAAACCACTGTTTCTAAGAGTGAATTTCCACCTAAACGGTTTGCCCCGTGTACACTGACAGATGCACATTCACCAGCAGCATAAAATCCAGGAAGTAATGTTACACCGTTTATGTCTACGTCTATCCCACCCATTGAGTAGTGTTGACCAGGTTGTATAGGTATAGGATCTATTATAGGGTCCACACCTGCAAAATCCATAGCTATTTGTCTAATCCCCGGCAATCGTTCCTTAATTTTATCATCACCCAGATGGCGGAGATCAAGGTTTACATAACCACCCTCGTAACCTCTTCCTTCTGCAATCTCCATTTCTATGGCACGTGCCACAACATCCCTCGGAGCGAGATCCATTGATTTAGGGGCGTAACGTTTCATAAACCGCTCACCATTACGATTAACAAGAATGCCACCCTCACCACGCGCTCCTTCACTCATTAAGATATTAGTACCGTATAGGGTTGTTGGATGAAATTGGATAAATTCCATATCCTTAAGCGATACACCAGCCCTAAGTGCTAGTGCTTGACCATCCCCATTATTGATGAGAGCGTTTGTCGATTTACTGAATATTCTGCCAAAACCTCCGGTTGCCATGAGTACAGCCTTTGCAACAAAACCATGAACACGTCCAGTTATGATCTCAATAGCAGTACAGCCAACGCACTGTTCATTATCATTTACTAATGATGTAACAAAAAATTCTTCGTAGATAGGAATATTACGGTTCATTACATGTTCGTAGAGTGTGTTAAGTGCATTATGTCCTGTACGATCAGCTGCGTAACATGTTCTTGGAAATCCTGCTCCACCGAATGGGCGCTGAGCTATTTTACCATTATCCATTCTTGACCAGACCATCCCCATATGTTCTAATTCGAGTACAGAGGCTGGAGCTTCACGGCACATGATTGCAACAGCATTTTGGTCGGCAAGATAATCGGACCCCTTAACAGTATCATATGCATGTGTTTCCCAGCTATCAGTGGTTCCATCTTCACCTGGAGTATTGCCAAGAGAAGCGTTCATACCACCTTGAGCTGCAACTGAATGAGATCTTAATGGATGAACCTTTGTAATTACCACTACATTGAGACCTGCATCCGAGATTTGCAAGGCAGCTCTAAGTCCAGTCAACCCCCCACCGATGATAAGAATATCATGATGATGAATAAAAGATGAATCCTTAGTACTATTACTTTCAGCATTCTGATTTGAAGCTAATTTTATAGTTTCATCCCCCTTTTATTTAGAATATTTTTTTTAAAAATAGCAATTAATTTACAGTTATTATATTGAACATCAACTTTTAAATAATTTGCTTAAAATAATTTTTAATAGATTTAAAGCCTGAATGACAGTTTTAACTAAACAGAAAATAACATAAAATGGGATTATAAGTGTTGAAATAATTAATTAACTTTAAACTTAAGTTAAATTTCGATTATATACAGAATATTTAATTAATATGATAGTAAAAAATGTTTATTGAATGTGCAAAATTTTTTTATAATACAACTTCGGTTTAATTTAGGATTTGATTACTCTTGAAAATTTTATCAAAAATGAATGAGAATAATAGAATACCCATAAACTGCCCGATAGATAATATAATGGGCGGAGGCGTAGAAAAAGGGTGTTTAACTCAGTTTTACGGTCCTCCTGGTTCTGGTAAAACTAATATAGCTTTAAACCTACTAGTGCAATGTGTGAAACAAGGTAGAGAGGCCATATTTATTGATACTGAAGGTGGATTATCCTTAGAAAGGTTTAAACAAATATCTGGAAGTGATTTTGATAGATTGGCTAGTAACATAATGATATTAGAGCCTAAAACGTTCCAAGAACAGGATCAAGCTTTAAAAAAGGTGGAGAATGTGATGGAATCAAGAAGAGATAAAATTGAGTTAGTCATCCTTGATTCTGCAGTAGCTCTTTACCGACTCAAAGAAGGTGATTTATCACAAATTAATAAAGAGTTAGGTAAACAAATGGGTCGTTTGTCCAGAATAGCTAGAAAACATTATATAGCTGTTGTAATAACTAATCAGATTTACTCAGTATTTGATGATGATACCGATGGTGCCGTAGCACCTGTAGGTGGTACTATACTCACTTACTGGAGTAAGATTATGGTCGAGTTGGCGAGGGGCAATGTTAATGGTGAGAGATGTGCCAGTTTAAAGAGGCATAGAAGCCGGCCTGAAGGTCTTAAAACTCGGTTTAGAATAGTTAACAATGGACTGGAATGAACATTTAAATATTCTTAAGAAGATAAAATTTAATGTATATTATTAAAATATTAAAAAAATTATTCTTATCATGATTTTTTTTATATTTATAACATTTTATTGATGTGAGTTGTTATGATTTCACCAAAGAAGTATGCTAGAACTGCAAAAAAAGTACCAAAAGGCTTTGAAACACCAAATGAATTCTTTAACTACGTTTATAA
Source organism: Methanobacterium sp. (assembly GCA_015661405.1). GTDB lineage: Archaea > Methanobacteriota > Methanobacteria > Methanobacteriales > Methanobacteriaceae > Methanobacterium_A. The sequence continues at coordinate 1,515 of JACWMK010000017.1, read as the reverse complement.
TGATGAAGAAATGATTTGGATGGGTCAAAACACCAACCATCTTCATGATGAAACTAGTGTAGTGGAAGCCATGATGGGAAGTATTAAAAAAGGAGACTATGCTAAATATCCCCCACCAGAAGGATTTCCAGAATTAAAAGAGTTAATAAGGGAGGATTTAGGACTTGTACATGGATTTGACACATTAATAACAGCTGGCGGTACTGAGTCATTATATTTATGTATCAATGATATTTTGGAGCCGAAAAATAACACTATAACTTGTGATCCGGGTTATCTCATTATTGATAACTTCGCTAGTAGATTTGGTAAAGTTAAATCCGTTTCTATATACAATGAGGAATGTGGTTACAAGTTAACTCCCGAATTAGTAAGACAGAATATGGATGAAAATACAAAGCTCATATGTCTGATAGACCCTCTAAATCCATTAGGATCATCATACACAAAGGAGGAATTAAAAGAATTCAAGGAAATTGCAGAGGAAAATGATATCTATCTAATTAATGATATCACCTATCGAGATTTTGCAAGGGATCATCATCTCATGGCTAAGTATGCTCCAGAACATACAATTACCATATACAGTTTCTCCAAAATATATGGAATGGCCGGCCTTCGTATAGGAGCTATGGTATCAAGCCCTGAAATAATAAATTCCGTCCGCTCTATCCTTATAAATGATCTGGGCACTAATCTTGTTGCTCAGAAAGGAGCTATAGCTGCAGTTAATTCCAAATATGGATGGTTAGATAGAATCAAAAAAATCACCCATCATAACCAAAAACTTATCAAAAAAGCTGTAGATCAATTGGAAAATGTATTTATACCAGTTTATCCTTCTGATGGGAATATGATGGTTATTGACATGTACAATGCTAATGTAGACCCACGTGAAGTTGCAGATTATCTACTAGATAAAGGAATATTCACTAGGGAGGGATCTTACACTAGTAAAAAATTCGGCCACCGTTATTTGAGAGTGAGTTACTCAATACCTACTGAACAAGTAAAATACTTTGTAGAATGTTTCCTAGAAGCTATGGATAATAAAATGTAATTTAAATAAAATAAATTTTTTTTTAACTCTCCAAATAATAATGCTTCATAAATGGAATACTAACTACCGATTTTTATATAACTTTTATTACTTAAGTATTACATTTCAATCTACGATAGTAGCAGGCATGATACTCATAAAGATAATTTAGACGAACAAATACAATTTAAATATTTAATTTTTTTATGGAAGCACAAGTTCTATGTCGTGATTACTTTTGGCTGAAGTGCATGATCACAAAAATATTCAGTGGCTTGAAAATATGAACCAATTAAATCACTTAAAATATTCAGATAATATTCTCTATTTTGTTGCAATCGGTGCTTTTATAATTCTTCTTTTTGTCGGATGGTTTATAAATGACCATTATTTAATTGTTATAACAGTTATTGCAAACATTGCCGTTATTACGCTAATGATTAAAACAATTAATTCAACGAAGGAATCCGTTGATG
>JACWMK010000070.1 GCA_015661405.1 Methanobacterium sp. | reverse complement strand
AGTAATCTCTTCTTAATACCTTGCTTTACAATATCTTTTAATCTTATAACTCCTAATACTTGAGTATTAGACGCAACAACCAGGGGTGTATCTCCTTTAACAGCTATCTCATCAACAATACTCCTTATTTCTGCAGGTACACTTCCACCGTTACTTTCAATATATTTTTCTATGGCATTGGTTGCTCCTTTCCTTATTTGTTCATGGCCCACGTCAACTCCACTCATACAAGTCTCCGGTGTGAAAGGAACAAATACGGATTCTTTCGAAGGATGTATATCTCTGCCCTGTACATTCAACTCTTTTTTACCTAATTTAACTATACTACGCCCTTCAGGAGTTTCATCAGCTAAGGATGCCATTAAAGAAGCTTCAATCAATTCTTTAGCGTCTACACCTTCTGCAGGAATGAATTCTGTAGCCATCCTGTTTCCTAAGGTAATAGTGCCGGTTTTATCTAATAAAACTACACTAACATCCCCTGCTGCTTCTACAGCCCTTCCACTTAAGGCTATGACATTGTGTTGTAGTAATCTGTCCATACCAGCAATACCAATGGCGGGTAGAAGCGCTCCGATAGTGGTGGGCATTAGACATACTAGGAGAGATATTAAAATGGCTAGTGATATGGTTATTCCCATGTAATCTGAAAATGCTGATATAGTTATGACTACGGTTAGGAATATTATAGTTAAACCATAGAGTAGTATTTCAAGAGCTTTCTCGTTAGGTGTTTTCTGTCTTTTGGCGCTTTCAACCATGTTTATCATGTCGTCGAGGAAAGTTTCACCAGGATTTACACTTATCCTTACTTTGACTGTACCTGAAAGTAATTTTGTACCACCGGTTACTCCACTTTTATCTCCACCGGATTCTCTTATCACGGGTGCTGACTCGCCTGTGATGGCTGATTCATCAACTAATGCTGTTCCTTCTATTATATCCCCATCACTTGGTATGATTTCATTCTCTTTAATTAATACACAATCATTTCTTTGCAGGGTGAGTGCTGAAACATTTTCTATGCTTCCATCCTTTAAAATTATATTAGCCGGTGCTTCCGCCCTGGTGCGTTTAAGTGATTCTGCGCGGGCTTTGCCCTGACTTTCAGCTATAGCCTCCGCGAAATTAGCGAATATAACTGTGAACCATAACCATATTGTAATTTGTAAGTCGAATATGTAGCTTACACCTGAATGAATGTTAATAATAGTAAGGATAGTTGTTATTAGAGCACCTATTTCTACTATGAACATTACAGGGTTTCTGATAAGCTTTATGGGATTTAATCTGGTGATTGATCCTTTTAAGGAGTTTATTATAATTTTCCTTTGGAATATGCTTGTTTCGATTTTCATGCTTTATCCACCTCCTATAAAACTTATGTTATGTGTCCTCCATACAGGAATAGATGATCCAGGATTGGTCCGAGAGTGAATACTGGGAAGAACGTTAGTGCACCTAGTAAAATCACTACAGCCACCACTATTAGTACGAATAACGGTCCCGTGGTAGGGAATGAGGCGGAGGTCATTTGTACTTTTCCTTTCTGAGCTAATAATCCAGCTAATGCAATTGCCGGAATTATAGTGGCAAATCTACCTATAAGCATAGCTAATCCGCCAGTTAAGTTGTAGAATAATGTATTGGCGCTTAAACCTGCAAATGCTGAACCATTATTTCCGATTGTGGATAGGTAGGCGTATAAAATTTCGGAAAGCCCGTGAGATGAGGGGTTAGCCAAACTAGATAATCCAACTGTTGTAGATATGGCGATGGCGGAAAGAGTTAATATTGCCACATGGGGTAATACGATGGGTATAACTGATAATCCCATTTCTGGTGGGCCTAATTTTTTACCAAGGAATTCCGGTGTTCTCCCTATCATTAGTCCAGCTACGAACATGGATAGAATAACATAGAACAACATGCCTATCAAACCCACACCCAATCCACCATATATGACTTCGCCTGTACACATGTTGAACATATACACTAGTCCAGTTAGTGGCATTACGCTATCGTGCATGGAATTTACTCCACCGTTTGACACGTCTGTAGTGGCTACACCCCATAGTACTGATTGAGTAACTCCAAATCTCACTTCTTTACCTTCAAGATTACTTCCAGTAACGCCCATTTTTTCTAGTATCGGGTTCGGTTGGCTTTCAGTGTAAATGGCTATTCCCATTCCAATTGTGAATAATATTGTCATGGCGGCGAATATGGCTAATCCTTGTTTGAAATTTTTGATAAGGTAACCGAATGTAAATACAAGACTTATCGGTATCAGCAGTATAGCCATGATTTCTAGAATATCAGTTATGGCATTAGGGTTTTCGAAGGGATGAGCAGAGTTTGCATTGAAGAATCCTCCCCCATTTGAACCAATCATTTTAATGGCTTCTTGTGATGCCACAGGCCCCACAGCTATGGTTTGATTAACCCCTTCAAGTGTATGTGCTGTTACATATGGACTGAATGTTTGAACCACACCTTGTGATGCCAATAATATGGCTAATATCACAGCAATAGGTAGTAATACGTATAATGATGCGCGGGTAATGTCTATCCAGAAATTCCCGATTTTATCAGTATTTTTTCGGGTGAATCCTCTAATTAGAACAAGTAATGCAGCGATACCTATGGCTGCTGATAAGAAGTTTTGCACTGCTAGACCTGTCATTTGAGTAAGGTAACTCATAGTAGTTTCGCCAGCATAACCTTGCCAGTTAGTGTTAGTGACGAATGATATAGCAGTGTTGAGTGCTGAATCCCAACTTACACCTGAAAATCCTTCCGGGTTAAGTGGTAAATAGCCTTGTATAAGTTGTAATACAAAAAGAAATACTATGCCGATGATATTTAATACAATCAAAGCGTAAGCGTACTGCTTCCAATTCATTTCCTTAGTTTCATCAGTGCCGATTAAACGGTATATGAACCGCTCTACTGGCTCCATTATAGGTGTCATGAATGTTCTTTGTCCAGTGAACACTCGGGACATGTATTTACCGAGGGGTATTGCCAGTGCTACGACGACTATGAAAAGTATTAAAATGAAAATTATATCTAAAATTCCCATATTAATTCCCCCCAATGAGTTCATATATTTCGTTCAGATTTATTTTTTCACATATTTTTTTAAAGCTTAATACATCAATAAAGATTTTTTTTCCAGCTAAGTTTTCATTTTGGTATTCCAAATTTTTTACCTCCTAAATAAATTTTTATCCTCCAAGAGTGCATTTTATTTGTAGGGGGGGGTAATTCAAAATTTAAAAAAAACTTTCACTGATTTTTTTCATCATTATATTATTTACATGAAAATATGTTCAAACTGTTATTATTTTTTTCTTTTTTCAACTATACTCTTAGTGGTACATGATTCATAATTTATTCCAAATTCAGACATGAATCATCCCCTAAAAGCAGTATATATGAAAAGGACGCTTTTTTTATAATTTATAACGATTATACATGTTTAAATACATCTTACTGTTCTTTGTATCACTATCCTTTAATTTTTTAGTTTGTAAAGATAATGTAGTACAACTATATAAAGATTACGCCGGCAAAAGCCGGAACAGATTTTTTTAATCCTTAATTCCGTCTCTTTTTTTCTTTTATTCCCCATATCCATTCGACAAAATAGTATTAATATTTAAGTAACTACAAAATTTAGCAGAATAAGGTAATATCTACATTTATTAATTATTTATCTTTTTTTTAACAATTTTTTCACCTCGGTATAATTATTATCAAATTTTTCCCAAGCCTAAAAAAAAAATCATTCATTTAAATCAATAATCAAGTTTAATTTTAGAATAATATTACTTTAAGCTACCCTAAAGGAGGTTTAAATGTCTTAGATGCCTAATACGAATATAAATTTTTATGATAAATCTATTTTAATTACATTAATCCTTTAATTATAATATATATATAGAAAAAAAATAATTAATAGTAATAAAATTAGTAATAAAAAAACTATTTTATAAATAAATCCCTGTAAAATTTTTATAAATTTAATGAGGTTTATTTTTTTCAAAGTCTACATTTTCTAATTTACAAGTCACATTTAAAAATTACAACAATAAAAAATAATGGTCTCTGATTAATATGATAAATTATGATGTATTAGTAGTGGGTGCTGGTCCCGTTGGTACAACATTTGCCAGATACATGGCATTAAACGGGTTTAAAGTAGGTGTTCTAGAAAAAAAGAAGGAAATAGGTGTACCTCTTCAATGTGCAGGACTCTTAGGTAAACAATTAAAAAAAGTTAATCCATTACCAGATGAACTTATTATAAATCAAGTTTACGGAGCATATCTACATTCACCCTCTAATCATGAACTAAAAGTTTCTAAAAATGAAACACAAGCATATGTACTAGATAGAGTAGGATATGATAAATTCCTCGCTCAATTAGCAGTAGATGCCGGTGCTGAACTCTTTCTAAATCACCGAGTAAAGGATGTTGATATTAAAAAAGGCCAAGTTTATATGGGTAATGGTAAAGAGGAGATGTCTGCTAAAGTCATTGTAGGAGCCGATGGTTATAATTCATTAATATCCGAAAAAATATCTAATGAATCCAATCAGACATCAAAACAAGTTCAAGCTGCTCAATTCTTAGTTAACTTTAAAAAAGATTTATTCAACACGAATTATGTACATTTACATGTAAATGCTGTATTATCCCCCGGATTCATATGGATAATTCCTTTAACTGAATTCACCGCTAGGATAGGTTTATTCGGAAATAATGATTATCATCAACTCAATAATATCTTAAAAGATTTTTTAAATCATAATACTAATTATGGGGAATATTCTATTTTAAAGAAATATTATGGAATAATACCCGTTTATAATTCAAAGAAAAAATTAGTTAATAATAAATGTTTTTTATTAGGTGATGCTGCAGCTCAGGTTAAGCCAACCACGGGTGGTGGGCTTATAATGGGTTTTAAATGTGCAAAGATTGCAGCGGATATTACCTCCAAAGCTTTAGATAACGATGATATGGGAAGTTTAACAGATTATGAATCAGAATATCAGAATAAATTTAAAAAAGAGCTTAATATGCAGCTTAGAGTGCAAAATTTATTTAAAACATTAAGTGACAATGATTTGGATTATATGTTCAATAAACTTAAAGAAAAGGGTGCAGAGAAGATTATTTCAGAATATGGCGATATGGATAGTCAATCACCATTAATAAAAGAATTACTTAAAACTGGTCTATTATTTACCATATTACCTAAGATTTTGTCTAGGAGGATATTTAGTTTATGGAAATAGCTTTCATATTATCCCTTGAACATCCCACTCTTCCCAAAGCAGAAATAATAGCTGTTTTAAAAGCGGTGAATATATCATTTACTATTAAAAAAGATTTCGCGGGATTATTAATTTTAGAAATTCCTCAAACATTCCTAGAGACTCTAATAACCGCTGGAAAACGACTTTCATTAACTCATGAAATATTTCAGATTATAATTAATACGGATAATTCTCATTTAATGATGGAAATAGAAGAAATAGATTGGAATAATATAATATTAAATGATTACGCGGTAAGAGTAAAGAAGATGGGATTAAAATCTGATGTTAATACATTAGAACTAGAAAAAGAGATTGGTGGATTAATAAAGGATAAATTAGGATCCAGAGCTAAAATAAATCTTGAAAATCCAGATAAATTTTTAAGAACGGTTTTAATAAATAATTCTGCAATTATGGGACTGAGAATAATTAAAATATCTAAAAAACACTTTTTTGAAAAAAAACCTCATAAAAGACCATTCTTCTACCCTGGATCTATGAGTCCTAAATTAGCTCGTTGCATGGTTAATCTAACTCGAATAAAAAGTAATGATAGATTATTAGATCCCTTCTGCGGTACCGGTGGTATATTAATTGAAGCAGGTATAATCGGTGCACGTGTAGTGGGTAGTGATATTGACCCTAAAATGGTGAAAGGAACCATTGAAAACCTCAAGCATTGTGAAATAAATGATTATGAAATTTTCGAAGCTGATGCTAGAAAACTAAAGTTAGCATATCAAGTTGATGGTATAGCTACTGATCCTCCCTATGGTATCTCCGCTTCTACCAGAGGTTCAGATAGTAGTGAACTCTACGAGGAAGCATTATACTCATTTGAACATTTAATAAAAGATGAAGGTTTAATGTGTCTCGCTACACCTCACACTATGGATATTCAGAATATACTTGAAGGTACAAAATTTGAAATAATAGAACAATATCACATAAGAATGCACAAAAGTTTAACACGAGTAATATCTGTACTAAAAAAAAATAATTTAGAAACTAATTAAAATTTATTAAGTTAAAAAAAAATTTTAAAGAGGGGATTAACTGTGGATGTTAGAATATTAGATACTACACTTAGAGATGGGGAACAAACCCCGGGAGTCTCCCTCACTCCCGATGAGAAATTAAGGATCGCTATCAAATTAGATGAATTAGGAGTCGATGTCATAGAAGCAGGATCCGCTATAACCTCCGAAGGTGAAAGAGAGGGAATTAAAAAAATAGCTAATGAAGGTTTAACCGCTGAAATATGCAGTTTTGCACGTGCAGTTAAAATAGATATCGACGCAGCGTTACAATGTGATGTAGAAAGCGTTCACCTAGTTATTCCTACCTCAGATCTGCATATTAAACATAAATTAAGGAAAACACGTGAAGAAGTTAAAGATTTAGCTATCACAAATACGGAATATGCTTTAGATCATGGATTACTCGTAGAATTATCAGCTGAAGATTCAACCAGAAGCGATTATACGTATCTAACTCAATTATTCAAGGAAGGAATAGAAGCCGGAGCAAAACGGATTTGCGCCTGTGACACTGTAGGAATGCTCACACCGGAGAAAGCTTACGATTTTTATAAACCCCTCACCCAACTCGGTGTACCCTTAAGCGTTCACTGTCACAATGACTTCGGATTAGCAGTAGCTAATTCCCTAAGTGGATTACGAGCAGGAGCCAATCAAGCACACGTCACCGTAAATGGAATAGGTGAAAGAGCCGGAAATGCATCATTAGAGGAAACAGTAATAGCATTACACTCACTTTACAATATAAAGACTCGTATACATAATGAAATGTTATATGATCTATCTAAAATGGTTGCCAGGTTAACTGGTGTCTATTTACAACCAAATAAAGCTATTGTAGGAGAAAACGCATTCGCACATGAATCAGGAATACATGCCGATGGAGTAATGAAAAAAGCAGAAACTTATGAACCCATAACACCAGAATTAGTAGGTCATAAGAGAAGATTTGTCATGGGTAAACATGTAGGCAGTCACCTCATACAAAAACGTATCCAAGAAATGGGATTACGAGTAAATGATAAGCAATTCACACAAATATTCAGCCGTATAAAAGCATTAGGTGATATGGGTAAATGCGTTACAGATGTAGATTTACAGGCAATAACCGAGGATGTACTGGGAATACTCACCGAAAAAGTTGTGGAACTCGAAGACCTTACCATAGTTTCAGGAAACAAGGTTACACCCACAGCATCCATTAGACTCAACATAAATAATAATGAAGTACTTGAGGCGGGTATTGGAATAGGTCCAGTTGACGCGGCTATAATAGCAATCCGGAAAAGTATAAAAGATTTCGCGGATATTGAGCTTGAAGAATACCATGTGGATGCAATAACTGGAGGGACAGATGCCTTAATTGATGTTGTAGTTAAACTCAAGCATGAAGGTAACATTGTAACCGCCAGAAGCACCCAACCGGATATTATAATGGCTAGTGTAGAAGCATACCTCGGTGGAATAAATAAAATATTAGGCTCCAAACAGGTTAAAAAAATAAGAGAAGGAGACTTATAAAAAAAGAATAAATTTAAACTTTTTTTTAATTTATAAAATTTTATTTATTCCAAAAATTTCAAGTTCACTTTTTTTAATATACCAAAAATATTTTTTTAATAGGGGTTTATGAAATTTATGATACAACTTAAACCAAATCATGATTATAACATTCAAATATCAGGTTTCAAACATAATATAACTAATTTCACTGAATTAATGATTAATATTAATGAAATAAGCAAAAACTGTACCATTCAACTATTAAATGCTGACGGAATAGCAGGATATGAACATATTCTCCATGCAACAATTCATGCAATAAAAGCATTTGAACGAGAAGACAACATTGCAAATGACCTGGGACTTGAAATATGCGTGCGAGCATCCGCACAAAGGCAAATATCCAAAGCCCTAAATATTCTAGGAATAGAAGAAGGTCAAGTTAACATCTGCGCCGTAGCGGTTAACTGTAACGAGAATATAATGGATAAATTAGAAACTATACTCGGAAAAAAGGATGATGAAGTATTAAAACCAGATGAAACCATTTTAAAAAAAACTTATAATATTTCAGATGCTGAAATTAAAACAATGAAGAATATTACCAATGTAATGATTGAAAGAACAACCATTCTAATATTAGATACTTAAAAAAAAAATATTTATTTTTTTTATATATTACTACCAATTATTTCTACAAAATTATATCATTCAATTTATTCTTAATTTTATAAATCAAATATCTCCACTTACTTCTTTAATAATTTGGATGATTTCTTTTAAAGTATCATTTTCCATGCATTGTACATCAAGATTTTTAATCTCTATACAAATCGCATTAACTAATGCTCTATCATATCTAGGGCAGACAGTTACAATACATCTACCTTCCACATTCAACTTTTGTCTAAGTAAATAACCCACTCGTTTAGGCTCATCAACCCTTATAGCAACATTAACTCCCCTCTTATCAGCATGAATACTAGACTTAAACTCTCTCTTAATAAATTCACAGGCCTCAACAGATTTAGATAATATACTCGATGCATTACTCATTTCATTAAAAATTCCCTTACAAGTAATAGGATCTGCCTTTAAAGTCTTTAAAATAAATTTAGATTTCTTAAAAAAATCATTATCGCCAGTAGATATAAATCCACCATTACCCACGTTGACAATTTTAGGAGAACCCGTTGAAGCCACAATAACATGCGCATGTTTACCATTACACAGTTTCCCTTCATTATCACCAATTCCACCAGAAGCATCCTCCACTAAAATAACATTATTATCATTACATAATTCAAATAATTTTTTCACAGGCTGCTCAGCAATATAACCAGCAAAACTAGTAATAAAAAGAGCTTCCGGCTTATATTTAACTATAATATCCTCAAGAACAAGCGGATTAATAACACCTAACTCTGTGGGGACTTCTATCACTTCAAGACCCCTGTATTCAGCTATACTCTTAAATCCACTCCAACCACCCTGATCTGGAATTAATATTTTACCATTAAATGAACTCATAGCAGATAAAATAGCCGAATTACCGCTATTAACAATTCTCACATATTCATGCCCAGTAATTTCACTTATAATATTCTGAGCAAGCTTAACTTCATTAAATCCCCGATTAGAAGCATGATCGATCTGCATTGCCGCCTCACACATTGCCCTTCTAGCAGCTATAGATGATTTTCTAAAATATAATTCCATAATTTAAACCTCAATTTCCCTAATATTTTTTCTATTCTAAGATCTTATGATGAAATATTATATGATAAAAATTCACTATTTCTGTACCATAATTGTACCAAAACCGAATTATTTATTAACAAAAATTTATTTATTATTACA
>JACWMK010000069.1 GCA_015661405.1 Methanobacterium sp. | reverse complement strand
AAAACTAAAAAAAACTAAATACTTACATATAACAATCCTAATATGATATAACGCTTGTAAATAAAATAGACAAAAAAAAATTAATCTCACCTCAAGTAATATGATAACTATGTTTTAGATGCTTTGTGTTTCTTATGTAATTCTGTATTTCAATAATTTTGATAGTGTTGTTTATTTAAAGAATTGACAGTAGAGCACTTTGACTAAATTAACGGGAGGTGAAAATATGCAAGAAATTGTAACTCCACAGATGGTTATTACTCCTTTAAAAACTTGTCAATGCAAATGTAATTGTTATAATGACGGTATAGTAGTGGGAATAGCAGAGAGTGCATGGTCAACCACAGTTGAATCACTTTAAATTCTAAAATTTCGAATGATGTGTATATTACCTAGCACATCATTTTAATTTTTTTAGAAAATGTAGAGAATTTTAAATTTACTATTTCATTTTTAGACATTTAAATTTTTGAAGAAATTGAATTAATGTTTAATCTGTTAATTAGTGTAGCGAATTTTTTATCGTATTATATATGGTTAAAAAGAGTATGAAATCTTTTGAGGATTTATTTCATAAACAAGCAGTATGTTCATGTGAATGAGATAGTGATAATTAACAGGGATTATCTTATTGATTAGGGGGTTTTAGGCCTATTGTGTTCGGTATGTATGATAATCGTTCTAAACGTAGTGGTAAGTTTAATATTGATGAAATAGTTATGAAAGATATTTTTTGCGATCGTGGTTTATCGGATCCGTGCTTGAAGATAAACTAACGACCGAATATTGTTCCATAGTCTGGCCGTTCAAAGAATTATTAATAGATACGAGTAAAGACGAGAAGATATGGGAAGAACTGTAAATACAAATTGATTCCAAGTGATTAAAAATTAAAAATGCGTTATTCAAGATGCCGTCTTCATTATACTGATACTGGCAAACAAAGAGTTAATGGTCTGAAGTTAAGACCAATGTAATAAAAACGTAAAATAGACCAAAAACATGGAAGATCATATTACGACTATAAACTACATAAAATAATCGATATGGTCATGGTTTGATACGTAGAATTGAAACTATGACTGCTAAGATTCATGATCGTCAAACTAACATCAGAGAAGCGGATGAAGATGTTTACGTGACCGCGAGGCTATAACGCTGTATGGAACGCGTAGTAGTGACATCCTTTATGAATCCAGAATAAACTGTGCAACAACGAAGCGCACATAAAAAATCAGCCCTTTGAATGGATCTATCTTGTAATTAAAAAAGATTCAAGTCCTGTCACTTTATCACTACCACATTTTACAAACACACACCAAAAAACCTGCTCACATGCTTGTGTTACAACCTACTACAACTACACACCATTCAAAAAATACACCCCTAACAACTAACATCAAAAACCGGAAAACTAAATAAAAAAGAGAAAAACACAGAAAAAAATAGCAAAAAAACAACTAAAAATAATAATTCACAAAAAAATTAATCAACAAAATTAAAAAATGAGGTAAATAGAAAATCTCTTATATTATATTTTATAGGGTCTTAGATTTTTAGTGTTAAATAATGGTTTTATTGTTTTCTTTTGTTTTTCTGTTCATGTCTTTGGGTCTGCTTGTAATAGAGCGTATGTAAATCGTTGTATAGTTATTTTTAGATTAAATCAAACCGTAAAATTTATTACAGAGGAATTACATACTTCATCTTGTGTTTTAAATGAATCTTCAGATGGTTGTTGATATGGAAGACCTGAAATGGGTTTTGTTGGGCAATATATTTAATATTTTCGATTCTAGACGTGTTAAGCAGTAGATGGCAAAACAGGGTATTAAACCTGCTGTGAAAGCTGGTATTATGTTTAAAGTGGTGTTGTTGGCCCTGTTTTTCTCTAATTATATTTCTTATGTGGTTTCACAGATTAAAAATAGAGAAGATCTGCGTAATTTCACTGGTATTGTAGATGTGCCCTTTGATTATCAAGTAATATGGATTTTTATCCAGATTTAAAGTCGAACAGTTCATGGATTGTGTCTTAGGTATTTTAAATAGCATATGCACGTCGAGACCTCGTGATAAGGCTTTTATTATCGTGGATTCTACTGATATTCAGGTGGATTTGAACTCGAAAATTCATAAAATTACCAAAGAATCATTTAAAGATAAAGATATTAAATAGTGTTATAGTCCATCAAAAGATTATTATATTGGTTTTAAGCTTACCATGGCTTTAGATTACTATACACTTCGCCCTTTAGCTTTTATTCTTCATGAGACCTGTGTGCATGATTCTCAAATATTCGAACCAATAATGGATGAACTGACGAGGAGACGTGCAAGACGTAAAAGGATGCTGTAATGTTTGATAGAGGTTACTACAAGTACTATAATTATGTTTTAGGGATAATAAGGTATAGAATCGTTCCTTTCATTTTCCCAAAGAAAAATTTCAACTTGAAAGGAGTTTTAAACAGAATGACCTATCTATTTCTGTTTATAAGCATGGTAAGCTACCACAGGATATTAAAAAACTTTTTCAGAGATTAGTAAGGGAATTTAAGTAGAAAGTCACACATTGGAAGGAATATCAACGTATAAGGGCCATAATTGAAGACATATTCACATTAAAGAAAGAATGGTGGGCCTGCGGAAATTACACCGCTACACATACCGTTCAGTCTTTAAGTTCATCTGGTAACTGTACTTTTAGCAGCGCTCATCATATCACAAGATTATAACACCAACCGAAGGATACAAAAGCTCGCAAACTCATAAAAAATCTAGGACCTTATATATTTTACTAAAATACACTTTCTTTTTAATACTGTTTTTTACGCTCAAATTTTATTTATGTAATGCTGCATTTCAATAATTTTGATAGTGTTGTTTTAATCAAAGAATGGAACAGCAGAGTGCTTTGACTAATTTAACGGGAGGTGAAAATATGCAAGAAATAACCCAAAAAATTACAGTTACCCCAGATCGTACATGTGTTTGCACTTGCTACTGCACTTGTTCAAATGATATATACTTAGCTCTAGCGGATAGTGTATACCAAATATCTTATAAAAACGTCATTGTAACTGCATAAAAATGTTACTCAAAAAGGTCTTCTAGGGAACATCATTTGATCAATGATCCTAATTGGATTCATATGTTCTACAGAGATCATATGCATAATTCATATTATTACTACAAATGAATTATGTATCAATTTTTTTATAATTTTTTTTAAAAAAAGACGGAAAATGAATAATAAATTTAAAAGAGTGTGTATGATGGAATTCGAAACTACAAATGGAAATATGTATATGTGGAATGACGAAGTAGGTATATTTGTTCCATTTTCAGATACCATGAAAGCAGTAAGAGATGAAATTTATGGAGAAAACGCAACATCACTTGAAAAAGTAATTAAGAAGTTAGATTTTTCTGATAAAGGTGAAATTACTTATTGTTATAATTGGTTAAAAAAATGGGAGAAAGTTAAAAATCAATTTCATAATTCCCAAAATCATCCATTAAACAGCATGGATATAAAAAAATTCATACGGAGGGAGGGTCTCAAACAACTCACTTTATGCATTACCGAAGATTGTAATTTCAGATGTAAATTCTGCATATATTCAGATGATTATGATTATACTAGAGTTCATTCAGGAAGAAAAATGAGCTTATCTATTGCAAAAAAAGCAATAGATTATTATTTAACGTTAATAAAGAATAATAGCAAATACAATCCTATAAGAAAACCAGCTATAGGTTTCTATGGGGGAGAACCTCTATTAAATTTTAATTTGATTAAAAAATGTGTACAATATGTTGATAGTAATTATGAAAACAAGATGTTATATGCTTTAACTACAAATGGAAGTCTTTTAGATAAACAAAAATCTAAATGGCTTATGGAAAATGATTTCATAATATCAGTTAGTTTAAACGGTCCTGAAAATGAACATGATAGACTTAGAGTTTATAAAGATGGGAATGGGTCTTATCGAGATGTGATGGAAAACATAGGGCCAATAATGGAATATGGCTATGAAAATATTGCATCATTACCAGTTTATGATTTGAAAACTGATTTGTTTGAATTAAATAATTTTTTCAATGAAAAAAACGTTCCTTATGTAGGGATGTTGTCTGAAGTAAGTAGATATCAGGGTTCTAAATATTATGACCAATTTACAGAGGAAGATCGTTTAAAATTCATAGAACATTTAAAAAATGCCAAAAAAAGTTACTGGGAAAATATTGAAAATCGGAATTCTGGAAAATCTATTTTTGATCTTTTTTTTATTAAGCCAATAAGAAGAATGCTTTTTGAGAAAAATATGCTATATCCCCAAAATAATATATTACCATTTACTTCTACATGTGTTCCTGGAAATAAAATATTCGTAGATGTAAATGGAACTTTTCATATTTGTGAAAGAGTTAGTTTTGGTCATCCTATTGGAAATGTTGACGAGGGATTAAATTTTGCGAAAATTGTAAAACTAATTGATGATTATTTTAACCATATGGATAAATGTCATGAATGTGAAATTCAACATCAATGCAGCTATTGTTTTCAACATTTCATGACGAAAAATGGGTTTGAGTATTCTTCAAAAATTTGTGAAAACAGAGAAATCGATATGAAAGAGGCTTTTGTAAGTATACTTGAAACAGCAGAAATATTTTCAGAATACATTGATGATAATAATTATTTTAAGCAAAATAATATTAATAAATATTGGGGGGATTAAATGTATTTTAGATTAAATCCAGAATGTTATTTTATAAAAGGGATGAAGCAAGGTGCTATATTTGATATGATAGATTGTAAAATATACGCTTTAAGTCCAAAAGAAACAGAAATTTTAACATCGTGCGAAAAAAATAAAATAATTGATAAAGAAGATGATTTCCTTAAGGAACTTAGAAGCCGTACTCTAGGAACTTTCTATCAAAATAAGCAATATATACAGAAACTTCGATTTGGCTCTTTTATTGAAAAGGAATTAAATACACCACCTGAGTTTTATCGAGCTTTTCTTCAGATCAATGATAAATGTGATAAGAATTGCTGGTTTTGTGGTTATAATGGCTTAAAAAGAAGTTTAGGATGTTTAGGTTGTAATAAATGGGAAAATAAGGATAAACCTTTAGATTTAAAGAAATGGAAAGAAATTATTGAAGAACTTTATGATTTGGGTTGTAATGAAATTTTTTTTAATGGTGGAGATTTATCTATAAATTGGGATGAAACCATGGAGATATTGGAATATTCTCAAGGAAAATTTATTAATACGTATATAACTCTTCATCAGCATAATCTATCTGAAAAGATTATTAAAGATTTAAAAAACAAAACAAATTTAATCATACAAACTGAGGACTATAATGATATTAAATTTGATAATTTTCTATATCTTTATGTAACAAAACCCGAATTTTTAATTAATAAAGAAAATATAAAAGAGAATGTAATGATTGATTTTATTATTGAAGATAAAATTGATTTAGATAATTTAGCTAAATATAAGAAAGATTTTCCTCAATTTAATCTACAATCTTTCCTAAATAATATAGAATATCATCCTTGTCTAGGACATACATTAACAATTTGTTCTAATGGGGATGTTCTTTCGTGTCCTATGATGAGAGATTCTAATTTGGGAAATTTAAAAAACAAGACACTTAGTAATATATTTAGAGAAAAATTTGATGAAATAAATAAAATTTGGAAATTAAATTTGGACAATATAGAGAAATGTACTTGTTGTGAATTTAGATATATATGTCAAGATTGTAGAGCATTAGAAAAAAAACTGACCGGTAGGTTAGATGGAAAATTATTATGTAATTGTCGTAAAGAGAAGGGTGAGGTATGAATAATAATTTTAATTATTTTTTAAAGAAGTTTGTCTACCCACATTTATTCTCATTATTATTTCTTTTATTTTTAAGTTTTTCTAGTTTATTGTTTTCATTTATAAGTCCTTTATTAACTGCAATTTTAATAGATGATGTTTTTATAGGTAAAAACTTAAATCTTCTACTTTATATAATTATTGCTTATATTGGGCTGTACTTATTTTCAACCATTTCAAGTTATTTTTATAACTTTTTAACCGGTAAATTAGGAGTTGTTTTGTTAAAAGATGTTTCTGAATCTGCTTTAATGCATGTTCAAGGTGCTTCCATAAAAAATAGTCAAAATTTTAAAGTTGGCGATTTAATTACACGAATTATGGGGAATGTTCAGATAGTAACAAATATTCCTGTACATATTGTTCCACAGATTATTGTAGGCATAATTAGTATTTTTGTGCCTTTTATTATAATGATTTATCTTAATTTGCAACTTGCAGTTATTGCTATAAGTCCTATTCTCTTTTTCTGCTTGTTATCATTTATTTTTGGTAAAAAAATGGAAAAAACACAAAAAATTTTTTTAGTAGAAAATGCAAATGTTTATTCATTTTTGAAGGAAAAACTCTCAATTTTACCATTAATAAAAGTTTTCGGGTTGGAGAAATGGTCTCAAGATAAATTTAAGGGTAAAATGGATTAATATTATAATAGTCAAATAAGATATACTAAAGCTTCTTCTTTAAACACATCAATAGGTAATCTGATTTTAGGGGTGCCAGTAGTTTTAATATTACTATTTGGAAGTCCAATGGTAGTAAGGGGAACTTTAGCCATAGGAACATTCACAGCTTTATTAAGCTATGTTACCATGTTTTTTTCTCCTGTTTCTCAAATATCTCAATTATGGACGGCTTATAAAAGTGCTTTACCTGCGTACGATCGAATTAAAGAAATATTTGATCTTAAACAAGATTATCATGGTGAAGATAAATTAATATTAGGAAATGGTAAGGTAGAATTCGAAAATGTTTGTTTTTCATATGAGATTGATAGACCAATACTGCATGAGTTTAATGCTACATTCGAAAAGGGTTTAAATTATATTGTAGGTGATAATGGTTCTGGAAAGAGTACAATTTTAAAATTATTATGTTCTTTATATAATCCTGATAATGGATCAATCAAAATCAATGATCAAGATATTTCAAGAATTAATAAAAAAGATTTAATAAATAATATATCAATCATATTTGCAGATCCTTATTTATTTGATGATTCAATTTACGAAAATATCAAAATTGGTAATCTTTCAGCATCAAAGAATGACGTTATACGAGCAGCAAAGTTGGTTAAAATTCATAAATTTGTTGAAAGTTTGTCAGATGGATATGAAACACAAATCGGAGAAAATGGTATAAATTTATCTAGTGGTGAAAAACAAAAAATTGCTTTAGCAAGGGCAATTTTAAAGAACTCATCTATTATTCTTTTAGATGAAGTGACAAAATCCATTGATAAAGAATCAAGAGACTCTATAAACGAAGTTATTTACAACCTAAAAAATGAAAAAACAATAATAATTGTAACTCATAATAATAATGAAATTGTATCTGATGGCAATATTGTACATTTACAACAAGAACAAATTGAATCTAAATTTGAAAAACAAGTAGTCATCAAACATATGAGCCCGGAACGGGCAATTATATAACCTAATTTTATAAATAAGTAACATTGAGGGGTGAGATATTATGGATATTTTTAGATTGTCGTTTAAAAATCTTAAAAGGCGCAAAATTAGAACTATTCTAACTATGTTAGGAGTGATAATAGGTGTAATAGCATTAGTGGTGCTAGTGGGCATTGGAACAGGCATGACATCCTATATGAAGCAAGAAACAGATTCAATGATGGGTGATATAATCATAGTAAATAGTACTGAAGGAGGGCCTCCTATGGCGTCAACTGTCAGTAATGCTTTTTTAAGTCAAAACGCTGTTAGTCAGATTGAAAATATGTCACAATTATATAATATTTCAGTAGAAGATGATTTTATTAGTCAAATTAATGGCACATCAATGTATATAATGGGTACCACTACGTGGAGCCAACTTGAATTTAATGGGACACCAGGTGTGGTAATCACAAAGAATTTAGTGGATCAATTTGGATATAAAATCGGAAGCAATATTACCATAGGTAATGAGAGCATGACAATTACAGGAATTTCTAATACGAATAGTAATATGTATCTTGTCATGATGGATATTAGTAAAGCATTACCATTAAATAATTATCAGGCATCATATGTTACCGCTGATACGCGTAGCAACCCTGAAACAGTTAAAGATGATGTGCAGAATTCTGTGAACGGTACATCTGCATACACTCAATCTGATGAAGCAAATCAGATTAACAGTGTTATGAATGTAATTACACTTGTTGTAGGTGCAATTGCAAGTATTGCCCTTTTGGTTGGAGTTATCAGTATTGTTAACATAATGCTGGTTAATGTTACTGAACGAACTAGGGAGATTGGAGTTTTAAAAGCTATTGGATTTACAGATAGAGAAATTCTTAGCAGTGTATTATTAGAAGCAGGACTCGTTGGCTTTATAGGTTCGACTGTTGGTGTTGTTATAGCTGTGATATTATTATTAATTGGACTAACAGTATTCTCTCAGCAAGTGGGTAATATAAATTTATTATCTATGGTGCCTTTTTGGTTAATAGCGGGTGTGATTGGTGGCTCAACAATCTTAAGCATTTTAGCTGGTTTATATCCTGCTTGGCACGCGTCAAGATTGAATGTAGTGGAGGCGCTTAGAAATGAATAAAACTGTGTTAAATTTTCAGAATGTCTGGAAAACATATCGGATGGGTGACGAAATAGTAAATGCACTAGCAGGAGTAAACCTCACCCTAGAGAAAGGTTCATTCACTAGTATGATGGGACCCTCTGGAAGCGGGAAATCCACCCTATTACACGTTGGAGGAATATTAGACATGCCTACACAGGGTACTCTCCTAATGAATGGAAAAGACACCAGTAAATTATCCAGGAAGAAACAAGCGAAATTCCGGCGTAAGGAAATTGGATTCGTATTCCAACGATTCAACCTCCTAAACCAACTCACCGTCATGGAAAATATAATGCTACCAAGCCTAGATAGTGAAAATAATAAAGCGGAAGAGTTACTAGAGAGAATTAGATTAGAAAAAAAGCATGATAAAAAACCTAACCAATTATCCGGCGGGGAGCAGCAACGAGTATGCATAGCACGAGCACTAATCAATAATCCATCATTAATACTGGCAGATGAACCTACAGGAGAATTGGACACTAGAAATGCTGAAGTAATAATGAATCTCCTCAAAGACTTAAACGAAAACGATGGTGTAACCATACTCATCGCTACGCATAATCAATTAGCAGCTGACTTCACAGATAAAATACTTGAAATGCAAGATGGTAAAATACAATAACATTAATTTTTTTGATATAAATTTTTAGAAATTAAAAAAAAAATAAATGGAGGGTAATAGTTGGAGTTTAAAAAAATATTACATAATTCAGTGAATTATCCATCTTATAGTTGGACGAAGGTGATTATGCTCGGGTTATTATTAATAGGATCGATTCTAATTGTTCCAATGTTTCTAATAATTGGATATTTGTTTAGAGTTATGAAATCATCTTTATCTGGTATCGATGAATTACCTAACTATAATAAATTCGGTAGCATGTTGATTGATGGATTTAAAGTATTCCTAGTTGGAATAATCTACACTATTCCCATAATAATTGTTACATATTTATTAAATGGAATATTTAAATTTTTAAATAATAACCAAAATTTTGTATATAATACGGGAAATTTTAC
>JACWMK010000068.1 GCA_015661405.1 Methanobacterium sp. | reverse complement strand
ATTGGTGTTTTAAATATTATGCAACTCAGTAGCCCTGCTAGTGCAGTTCTCTCTGCCGTTATCTTTAACGCCATCGTAATACCTTTATTAATTCCTCTCTCGTTGAGTGGAGTTAAATTCCGTGCTACATCTTCAGTTTCAAGACTTTTAGGATTGAATATGCTTATATACGGTGTTGGCGGTTTGATTATACCATTTATTGGTATAAAGGCTATTGACATGGTAATTACCTTTTTAGGTTTGGGGGTTCAGATATGAGTGAAATCAAAAATGCCATTATAATATTTGCGGTATTCACCATAATATTCGGAGTAATTTATCCCTTAGTGATCACAGGAATAACTCAAGTAGCTTTTCCCAGCCAAGCTAACGGAGAATTAATCAAAGAGAATGGAGTGGTTATAGGTTCTCAATTAATTGGACAGAACTTCTCTAGTCCTCAGTATTTCCAAGGACGACCTTCCTATATAAGTTACAATGCAAGCACATCCGGTGGTACTAATTTAGGTCCTGACAGTCAGGCTGAGATTGGTAATGTAAGTGCTAATATGCTGCAGGTAATACAAGAAAATAATTTACCAGCTAACTCCACGGTTCCATCAGATTTAGTTGAAGCATCCGCTAGTGGATTGGATAGTGATATATATGCGAGTTCAGCTATGATTCAAGTACCGAGAATTGCTGCAGCCAGAAATATAAGTCAATCAGAAGTAAGTGCAATTGTAACTGAAAATGAGCAATATCAATTACTCGACCCACCTATAGTCAACGTTTTAACACTTAACATAGCCTTAGATAAACTTAATCAATAAAAATAGATAAGGAAATTGACACTATAAAATGACAGACGAACCTAAAAGACCTGACCCTGATGAATTATTAAGGTTAATAAAAGAAGAAGAAGGAGGTGATACAAATCATAATGGTTATTTAAAAATTTTTTTAGGATTCGTTGCTGGTGTTGGTAAAACTTATAGAATGCTTAGTGAAGCTCGTGTTCTCCAGGATCGAAATAAAGATGTTGTAGTAGGTTTAGTTGAAACTCATGGTAGAACGGAAACAGAAAAGCTTCTTAAAGATTTAGAAATTATACCTCGACAGAAAATAAATTATAAAGGCATTATACTGGAAGAATTAGATTTAGACGCGGTTTTAGAGAGGAAACCGGAATTTGTGTTGGTGGATGAACTCGCACACACTAATGTTCCAGGTACACGGCATTTGAAGCGGTATCATGATGTAGAAGAACTTCTTAATGCTGGTATTAATGTTTACACCACAGTAAATATACAGCATATTGAAAGTATAAATGATATTGTAAAGGAAATAACTGGTGTTGAAGTTAAAGAAACTGTTCCAGATAGAATTATTGAAATTGCAGATAAAATAGAGCTTGTTGACTTACCGATAGATGAGTTAATTGAGAGGATGAATGAAGGTAAGGTTTACATCCCAGAGAAAGCTGAACAAGCTATCAAAAGTTTTTTTAAGAAGAGAAATCTGGTTGCTTTAAGAGAACTTGCTCTGCGTTACGCCACATTACATGTGGATTATGATATGGATCGTTATCTGAAAAAAGATAATATTCTAGGACCATGGGAAACCAGCAACCGCATCATGGTATGTGTCAGTCCCAGTAATTCTTCTATGAGACTTATCCGTATTGCAAATAGATTAGCTGATCGTTTTAATTCAGAATGGTTCGCAGTGTATGTGGAACCATCCTACCGATTCACCTTGAAGCAAGAAGAATCTATTCAACTTGAGAAAAATCTGGAACTTACTGAAGAACTTGAAGGTAAGGTTTTTCGTTTAACTGGTTCAATAGCAGATGAGATAGTATCATTTGCAGCCTCTAAAAATATAACACTTATTCTAATGGGTCATTCACAGAGATCTCGATGGCAAGAATTAGTAAGGGGTTCTGTGATTAATCAGGTTATCAAAAAGAGTGATGCTCAAATACTAGTAGTGGAAAATGAGGATAAACATAAAGCAAATCCTGAAAGTTTAATAATGGATTTAGATACGGTTAAATATAATTGGAGACCTTATGCTTTAAGTTTTTTAAGTATTGGTATTACCGTGGTCATTTGTTTTTTGATAAGACCTTATGTGGAATTTTGATTTCTTCTTTGTTCAACCATATTTTTCATTTAGTGTTAGTGATGTACGTTTCATCCCTACATTTCTAGTGTTATTAATAGTTGGAGTTATAACCAGTTTATTAGCAGATACTGTTAAGAAGCAGGTGGGATACACCCGTCAACGTGAAACATTTATATCTTCATTGTATGATTTAAGTAAGGATTTGTTAACTTCGCATGATTTAGATACTATTTTAGAAAAAAGCACTAGATATATATCTGAATCATTTAATTATGATGTTTTAATACTCTTACCCAGTACTACTAATAATCTAGAGGTTGTTTCACGATTTGGAACTAAAAGAGATTTTGATGAACATGAAAATGGGGTGGCAACTTGGGCTTTTCAACATGGAAAGGCTGCAGGATATGGAACTGAAACATTATCCTCATCTAAATGGTTTCATATTCCATTAAAGGCTCAAGAGAAGATTATGGGTGTTATGGCGTTATCTTCAGATGTTAAAATAAGTACTGAACAGAGGCATTTAATTGAGGCATTTGCTAGTGTTATTTCATTAGCTTTATCAAATTTCATCCCTGAAAAGAAATAATATTTAATTCCTTTTGTTTATTGTTTAAATTTTTTGTCGTGATCATTTATCACGGAGTTATCGTCTTCGGATTGTTTAAATTTTTTGCCATAATCGTTAATTACTGATTTACGATCTTCGGATCGTTGATGTTTCCTGAATCCAATATCATCCCCTTGGATCAGTCGATTTATAGTGTTATCTACTTGAGCAGGGTTCGGTACATGTTCCATTATCAACTGGGTACGGTCATGGCCACCCCATATTACAATGTCACCCGCCTTAAAAATTCTTTCCATTATTCCCTGTGATATATCTACATCCTGAATTTTATTATAGTGCATGTAAACCTTATATTTCCTTATTACACCTCTTTCAACCACTACTCTGTCGGTGGTTAGCATGTAATGGATTGCTCTCCATGAAATAATATCCCATAGAATCCATAAAAAAAGTACAAATATTAATAGGACTATTAAATAACTGACAGATTCCACTAGAGGTAATCTCACATAGTTAACCAGAATATTTTGGATCGAAGCCACAGACGCTAATATGGTTGTAAATAAATATATTAATACTAGTAAAATGAAGAATTTAATGAAAGATGAACTTAATGTAATTGTAAATCGGGGTCTGGTATCAAATAAAACTTTTTCCCTAGGTTGTTGCGGGGTACTCTCCATTTCAGTCATTTAAAATCTCTCCAACTTTTTTAAATAAAAAAATTATTTTCATCTGTGAATGATCATCAAGCGATTTCTAAATATATACTTATGGTTTAATAGTATTAAATCATTTATAATGAGATGATTGCTTTTAATAAGGATGTTGAATGGGTATTCACCTAGAAAAAAAATTAAATTTTAAAATGAACAATTAAAAAAAAAAAGTTTGGAAGTTTATGAAATTACAGGTCTGTAAAAGTTATTGTTTGTTGATTTATTTTCCGTGTTTTTGTGTCCCGGTTTTCCATTTGTCTTTGTAAATAAAACAGTGATAATAAAAAAAGTTCAAGATGAAGAGTTATGAAGATTGAAATGGATTAAATGTTCTCACTATTTATATTATATAAAATTCATGTATAGTATTAAGAAAAGGATAAATACGTACAAGTTAATAAGAGATGAGATAAAAAAAATAATTTATAGTTAAAGAAGAAATGTTTAGAAAAAAATATTTTGTAAATTATTTAGGAAAAGTATTACTATTGATATTAAAAATCAATTAAAAAAATTCGCAGAACCGGGTATTCTAGGTCCGATAAACATTAAAATAACGTCTATTATCTCTTTTTCAGATCCCTTAAAGTACCTTAAAAATTTTTATAATTTGAAAATTTCTTTAATAAAAGTATTACAATGGTAAAAAATTTAATAAAATCTTTATATTTTTTTTAGATCTAATCCTGATGAGTGTTAAAAAATTAGTATATTTATGGGACTCGTAAAAGTAAATTCAAATGTTTATTCTGTATTTCAAGGGATTTTAAGCCTTATGAAATCTTCCATTATAGTACTTTTTCAAAACTTGGTTTCCTCAAACCCAAATCGGAAAGTTTAAGACGCAAAGGAACCAATACAGCAACTGAAATTAAGTATAATTTCACTGAACAAGGTAATATATCTATTCTCATCTTTTATTTAAGTTTAATGCACTAAAATCATAATTAAAGAACAAAATAAATATAAGAAAAAATATTTTTTTTTTTAAATAAAAAAAATTTATCCCAACAACCCAATAACTTTACAGCCCCTAAATTACTTTTAAATCACAAAGTTAGTGTAAATTCTTATTTAAAATAATAAAGAGGTACTACTGTAACAGTTGACCCTTCATCCAGTATCTCAACGTTTTTAGGCACCTCAAAATATCCATCAGCTTCGGCAAGAGAGGTTATTGCACCTGAATCCTTTAAAATTGGATGTGCTTTATTTTCCTGTATTTTTACTAATACATATTGTTTTCTTCCACGTGCGGGTCTAAATCTTCGGGATAGTTCAAGTTTTATAGTGTTATTTCCTCCATCTATATCATTTAAGGATGATATTTTCCTTAAAAATGGAGCGACGAAAACATAGAAAATCATTAAAGCTGATACTGGGTATCCTGGGAGTCCGAATATGATTTGATCTTCATTTTCATCTTTGATTAAACCCACTATAGTTGGTTTACCTGGTTTAACTGCTATTCCGTGAACTAAGACTTCACCCATCTCATCTAAAACCAGTCTTAACACGTCTCCAGCACCTGCTGAAGTTCCGCCAGATGTTATAATAATATCTGCATCTTTAAATTCTATAATTTTATTTTTTAAGATTTCAAAATCATCTTTTACTATTTCAGAGTGTATTGGTTGACATCCGCAGGATTTCACTGCATTGTATATGGTATAAGAGTTTATGTCGTATATTTTCCCATAATCCAGCTTTTCGTTAAGTTTTATTATTTCATTTCCAGTGGAAATTACTGCTACTTGGGGTTGAACATATACGGGGATTTTGGGATGACCAATTGCACTTAAAACGCCGATTTTATCTGGTGTGAGGAATTCTCCTTCCGTGAGTAAAAGGTCTCCTTTCTTTACATCAGAACCTTCATCTGCTATATTAGCTCCGGAAGCTACACTTTCAAGTATCAGGATATTTTCATCGTTTTTTTCAGCGAATTCTATCATGATTACTGCATCGGCACCATCCGGTATGGGTGCACCGGTGCTTACTTCAATGCAGGTTCCTTCTTCTACTTTATTTTGTGGGACTTCACCTGCCATTACTACTTCTAAAAGTTTTAAAGAAGTTGGTTTATCTTCTGATGCTTTGAAAGTATCTTCCGCTTTTAATGCGTAGCCGTCCATGGCTGCTCTTTTGAATGGGGGTAAATTAATAGGTGCATATATATTTTCTGAGAGTACTCTTTGGTAAGCATTCTTTATAGTTAACTTTTCTACTCTTTTTTTAAATGGAAGAGTTGAAATGATTTTTTCCGCATCTTCAGGATTCATTATATTTAAGAATTGATTTCCCATTTCATCACTTATCTCATTTGATTTAAATTAAAATTATTTACAAAAAAACTTTAGAAGTTATTATATCCATAAGGAAATAATCTTTAAATTCTTTGTATTCAAAAATTTGATTAATGAATTTATTTTCAGTAAATTTCATGTATTTGGTGGATCAAAATACTTCTTTTTATATATATCAAAATACTATATAAATAAAGGACTTAAGTGTTCACTTAAATTCATATGTCAAATTAGATATTTTTTGAATCATCTGATTATAATATTCGTTTATATGAAGAAATTTAACTGAATATTTAAGAATTCAGAATAATTTTAAAATTTATATTTATGACATATTTTGATAAGACCATTTTACGATAATTTAATAAATTTTAGATAAAGATAGGAGGAGAGTATTTGAGTAAAGGACCAATTCAACCAACTCAAGAATTTAGAAGAGTTAGAACACCTCGTCGGGGTGAAATACCCGGAGTGGTAGAACAAATCATGGGCCATGGTAAGCTCAGAGTTAGATGTGCTGATGGAATAGTAAGACTTGCCAGAATACCTGGAAAAATGAAAAAAAGAATATGGATCAGGGAAGGGGACGTGGTTTTAGTAAAACCATGGGAGTTCCAGACTGCTGAAAAAGCAGATGTTATATGGAGATACACCCGAACGGAATCTAACTGGTTAGAACGTCGAGGTTATCTTAATTTATAAAAAAAACAAAGTTTTACTCGGTAAAGCAAAATTTTTTAATTAAATATTCTGCTGTTTTGTAATATCATAAATGGAACTAAAAAATTTTTTTAAGGAAATTATTTTCTTTTATTCATTTAAATCCCCTATTTTTTATTTTAAACTTCTTTTTAAGTTTTTTTCTGGAGATTAAGAATTATGTCAAAAATATCTAAGGCAGATGATGATCTTAGAAAGTTATTATCAGAGAAGCGACTAAAAAGTGATGCTGATAGAAGAGTGGGAAGTGAAGTATTTGATAATAAAACCTTGAAAACCCTTTATACACTAGCTAATCATGGTTATATTCATATTTTAAACGGAGCTATCAGTACTGGTAAAGAAGCTAATGTTTTTAAAGGTTTAGATGAGAATGGTAACTTTGTGGCAGTGAAAATTTACCGTATTACTACATCAGATTTTAAAAAAATGCAAAATTATATACAAGGTGATCCACGATTTAAAGTTAGAACCACTAATAAACGTCAAGTAGTTAACGCGTGGGTTAACAAGGAATTTAGAAATCTTAAAAGAGCTCGTGAACATAATGTGAGGGTTCCTCGACCCATAATTGCTAAAGATAATATATTGGTTATGGAATTTATTGGTGATGAAGAGGGAAATCCTGCTCCACTGATGAAAGATGCTCACATCTCTGATCCGGATAAACTTTCAAAAACATTAATAAATTATGTTAAAATTCTTTATAATGATGCTAAACTTGTTCATGGGGATTTATCAAACTTTAATATTTTAATTAAGGATGATGAACCCGTTATTATTGATATATCCCAAGGTGTAGTTGTGGATCATCCATTCTCATCAGAGCTTTTAAACAGGGATATCCTCAACTTAACTCTGGCTTTTAAAAAATTAGGTGTTAATATATCTGAAGATGAAATTAAAAGTGAAATTATGGATTTATGAGGATTAGAAAAGTATATTATAAAGAATATTGTAATATAATTATAAATATTGCAATTATGTTACCATAATAAGCCCATAGCTTCCTAGATTAAGGTGAAAAAATTGATTAATGTAGAATATCTCAAGATCCCCCGTGAAAGGGTTCCAATTTTAATTGGAAAACATGGTACAGCCAAGAAAGAAATTGAAAAAATAACTCAAACTAGAATAGACGTAGACAGTGAATCCGGTAGCATATCAATAGAACCCTTGGAAGAAGCAGAAGACCCATTATCAGTATGGAAAACTAAATATATTGTGAAAGCTATTGGTAGAGGTTTTAATCCAGAAGTTGCAATGAAACTTACTTCAGACGAGATGATATTGGATATAATTAATCTCCCAGACTATGTTGGTAAATCAAAAAAGGCTATTCTAAGACAGAAAGGGAGAATAATTGGTAAAGACGGTAGAACCCGGGATATCATAACCGATATGACTGGAGTTGATATCTCCATTTATGGTAAAACTGTAGCTCTCATTGGTAATCTGGATCATATACAGATAGCTAAGGAAGCTGTAGACATGATTTTACATGGTGCTAGACATAAAAGTGTTTATGGATTTTTAGAGAATAAAACCCGTGAGTTAAGGATTAAAGAATTTAAAGAAATAGCCAAGAAATAAAAAAATATCGTTAATATTTCACAATAAATTTAGATATTTATTTGAATAGAATTTATTTAAATTAAATTTAAATCTTAAAAATTTTTTTTATTAAAGTAATAAAAAAATTTATAAATATAGTAACAAACCATATAAAGGAGGCTTAATTTGGAGAGAGAAGCAGCAGAACTTTTTGAAGAGTTTAAAGAACTCACAGCATCAGAATTTTTCAGGAGAAATAAGCAGATGCTGGGATTCTCTGGAAAAATAAGATCCCTAACCATGGTTTTCCATGAACTCATAACTAACAGTCTAGATGCAGCTGAAGAAGCTGGAATACGGCCAGAAATAACTATAGACCTTAAAAGAGTGGGTAAAGACCATTATATTTTAAAACATTCAGATAACGGTCCAGGAATTCCCGAAGCATTTATAACCAAAGTATATTGTACCATGTTCGCGGGCTCTAAATTCCGTAACATTCAATCAAGAGGCCAACAAGGTTTAGGATGTAGTGGATGTGTATTACTTTCCCAGATGACCACAGGTAAACCCGCTAAAGTAATTTCAGGCTACCATGAGGGTGAAAAACTTAAGGGAATGGAAATGACATTCAAAATGGATGTCAAAAAGAACCAGGGACTGATATTAAGCCAAGAACCAGTTGATGTAAAATCCAGCGGAGTTTCCATAGAATTACACTTCAAGGATGTTTCATACTCCCTTAGTGAACAAGGAGCTTTCGAGTATATTAGAAGAACTGTGATCGCCAATCCCCATGCTAAGATCAGATTCCGGGATCCAACTGGACATAAATATATCTTTGATAGAGCCACGGATATAATCCCACCATTACCTAAGGAGGTTTTACCTCATCCTCGTGGTGTAACGGCTGATGATTTAATATTCATGGCCAAACATACCGATAAAAGGAGATTTAGAAGTCTACTTACCACCTCCCTTTCTAGAATGTCCACCAAAAGAGTGAATGAAATCCAAAAATCAACAGGAATAGATTTAGATAAACGACCTAAGGATATGAAATGGGAGGAAGCAGAGAGAATAGTGGATCTTTTCTCCAGAATGGATTTCATGGCACCACCAACTTCTGGTTTAATACCTATTGGTCATGATCAGATTGAAAAGGGTATGAGAGAAATTTTAACTCCTGAATTTGTTGCCACGAATACTCGTAATCCGAAAACATACCGAGGAGGGGTTGCATTCATAGTAGAGGCAGGTATCACTTACGGGGGAGAATCCGGGAGAATTGTAGGTGATCAGAAGCGAGCGGAGATTATGAGATTCGCTAACCGGGTTCCTTTAACTTTTGATCAGGGAAGTTGTGCCATAACTGAAGCATTGAAAAGCATAGATTGGAAACGTTATGGAATAAGGGATCTTGATAATGCTCCTATAACTGTTTTCGTTAATTTAGTTTCAACTAACGTGCCTTATCTTTCAACTGGAAAGCAGAGTGTAGCACCTGAAGCTGAAATATTACATGAGGTTAGACAAGCTACTATGAAAATAGCAAGAAGTCTGCAGAAATATTTAAGAGCTAAAAAGGCTGCTAAAGAGGAAGAGTTGCGTTCTAAAATCTTTGAGAGTCTTGTTCCAGTAGTTATAAGAGAAGCTGCTTTGCTTGCAGAAACAGATGTTCCAGAATATGATGCTGTACTGGCTAAGGTTACACGCAGAGCTAAATTTGAAGGTATACAATTGAACAGTGAGGTTGAAAATGAATAGAAAAGAAATTGCTATTAATAAACTTAAAAGCCTTGGTGACAGGATAATTGAGGACGTTAACCAGAACTCTGTCCCCGCTGTTAAGATACCATCTAGAGGCACGTCCAATTTAGTTTATGATGAGGATAAACGTTATTACATTTTAGGGGATCGTTATGGTCAGCGTAGTTTGGGTAACGTTAAGCAGATCAATAAAATTGCTCAGATGGTTTACATGGCAAACTTCTGTAAAGATCTGGTTCGACGAGGTAAAACCGCCACTCTCAGGGAGATGTACTATGTATCTGAGGGTTGGGATGTGGATTTCGGTGACCAGCAGGAATCTAATATTGTAGGAGAAGATCTTGAGGTGAGTTTAGGTATGACCCGGGAAGACTTGGGATTAATGCCAGAAGAAGACGGTGCCTCAGTCTATGGTGATCTTACTGTTCAAGAGGATGATGTGGAGATAAACGCCTTAAAATCGGGTAAATCAGGTTACACTATATCACCAACTATTGATGATGTGGAATTTGTAGCACATGATGTAGAGCGGGTCATAGCTGTTGAAACTATGGGTATGTTCCATCGATTGGTGCAGGAAGAAGCTTATAAGAAATTCAATACTCTTATTGTGGGACTTAAAGGACAAGCAGCACGTGCTACTCGTAGATTCCTTAGAAGAGTTAATCAGGAGCTTGAATTACCAGTTTATATTTGTAATGACGGAGATCCGTGGGGTTTTCACATTGCTATGGTTATTATCTCAGGCAGTGCTAAGTTGGCTCATGTGAATCATGATCTGGCTACTCCTGATGCTAAATTTTTAGGAGTGACGGCTAGTGACATTGTAAATTATGATTTACCTACTGACCCTTTAAAGGATATTGATGTGTTGCGACTTAAAGAGCTTTCAAAAGATCCTAGATATCATGATGAAACTTGGCAGATTGAGATTAAAAAAATGCTTAAAATTGGGAAGAAAGCTGAGCAGCAGTCCTTCTCTAAGTATGGATTGGAATACGTTGTAGATACTTATTTACCTGAAAAGTTAGATGCAATGTAAATTAGTTCCACGAAGTAACCTATTTTCAACCTATTTTTTTGTTAAAGGTTGAAATATATAAAATAAATTCCATTCTTTTTTTAATTTTATTTTATAAATTAAATGATAAAATTTATTATAATGAAGAATATAATAATTTTATAGAATGCTTATTTATTTAGAATCTCAATCTGGAAGTTTTCATGGTATTTAAACATTCTCTATTGAGTAACCACTCCAATTGGGGTTGTATGGAGGTTGAATTTATGAAGGCTGTGGGAATAAATGGATATGGAACTATAGGTAAGAGAGTGGCAGATGCTGTTTCTTGTCAGGATGATATGAAAATTGTAGGAGTTACTAAACGTACTCCTGATTTTGAAGCTAAAATGGCAGTGGAAAAAGGTTATGATCTATATATTAGTGCTCCGGAAAGAGAAGGGTTGTTCATGGATGCGGGTATTGAGGTGTCGGGTACTATTAATGATCTTTATGATCAGCTTGATATTATAGTGGATTGTACTCCTGAGGGTGTTGGAGCTAGAAATAAGACGGATGTTTATGAGAAGAAAGGGCTTAAAGCTATATTTGAGGGTGGGGAGAAGCATGACCGGATAGGTCAGTCTTTCAACTCTTTTTCTAACTTCGATGATTCTATTGGGGCAGATTATGTACGGGTGGTTTCTTGTAATACTACTGGGTTATGTAGAACATTAAATCCTATCAAAGATTTGGCTGGTATTAAAAAAGTTCGTGCGGTGATGGTGAGGCGTGGGGCAGATCCTGGACAGATAAAGAAGGGACCTATTAATGCTATAGTGCCTAATCCACCTACAGTTCCTTCTCATCATGGACCAGATGTGCAAACTGTTATGTATGGCTTGAATATTATTACTATGGCGTTATTGGTGCCTACTACTCTTATGCATCAACATAATCTTATGGTTGAGTTAGATAACTCTGTAGTAGTGGATGATGTTATTGATGCTTTAGAGAAGACGCCTAGAGTTCTTTTAATTGAGGCTAGTAAGGGATTGGGTTCTACAGCGGAGATTATGGAATATGCTCGTGATTTGGGTAGGCCACGTGGTGATTTATTTGAAATAGCAGTGTGGAAAGAGTCTTTGAATATTGTTGATGGTGAATTATATTATATGCAAGCGATTCATCAAGAATCTGATGTTGTGCCTGAGAATGTTGATGCTATACGAGCTATGTTAGAGATGGAATCTGATTCTGTTAAATCCATTAAGAAGACAAA
>JACWMK010000067.1 GCA_015661405.1 Methanobacterium sp. | reverse complement strand
TTTAATCAGATAAAAATAATTAACAACACTTTATTGTGGATAACTTTAATATGGCTTTTATTTATAGTGATAGTACCATTTTCAGCCTCTTCACTGGGTGAATACGGGAGTTATATATTTCCCAATGTCATTTTTAATCTTAACATGCTGGCAATAGCATTATTACTTTATATCAACTTGAATTATGCCATAAGAAAAAATCTCATGCAAGAAAAAGTAAATAAAACCCTGATAAATTACAGTAAAAAACGTAATGAAGCATTCATATTAATCGCTCTATTGGCTGTTATGCTTTCATATATAATTGTTAGTTCGAGCACATTAGTATACATATTATTCCTTCCAATATATGCTGCTTTAAGAAAACTTCCCCACCACTATGCATGATTAAATGTTTCTGATTAATCTGTTTAAAATTACACATCTTAATCTTTGTAGATGTTTGAAATAAAGTTGATAGTAAATCTATTTCTATTAAAACGGACAAATATATTATTAACAATTAAATGAGACATATATAATAAATATGCTTTATTGAATCAGATGTCTCTTTTAGTTGGAAAAAGTTTAAATTAAAATATTGGGGGATGTTTAAGGTTGGAAAAAGTATGTAATGTTTCAGATGTACCCGCAGGGTCGATGAAAGGTTTTACAGTTAAATACGCGTATATTCTTTTAGCAAATGTTGATGGAAAGTTCTATGCTGTAACAGCAGTATGTCCACATATGGGTGGGTACTTACCTATTGGAAAACTAGAAAATAATATTATCAGTTGTCCAGTACACGGTTCTCAATATGATGTAACCAATGGAAAACTTGTTAAAGACGTTTCTTTCATATTAAAAACTCTCACTGGTGGAGGATCAAGTGATTTAACTAGTTATCCAGTAACAGTAAAAGATGAAACTGTATTCATCGAACTTTAAAATTTTATTATTTTCCTAAAATTTAATACTTTTTTTATTTAAATGAATTAATTATGTGGGGTTTAAAAAAATAATGGTTGATGTTAATTACACTGTAGTCGTATTCTCAGGTAAAGATGCTCTAATACTATTTTTTGGAGTTTATTTAACTGCGGTTATAAATTTAATAAGGAAGTACCGAACATTTGATATCTACCTCTTCTTCTCCAAGGATAAAGCTAAAAAAAATCGTTCAATGAGAAGATTTCTTTCAGGATTCATGATTATCGATGTGATTCCTATTTTATGGTTTCTAATACTTTATACATTTGTAATCCCTAATACTGTAGGACCATTTCCAATTATGGCAGCAGCATTTGCAGCCCTATCTGTCTTAGGTTTTACACGTATACTTCATTCGGTTGTAGCAACTGAAAGACATAAAAATTTTTATTCTGATGAAGAATTTGCAACTGTAATGTCCAAATGGGGTAAAGGCCATGATGCTGATAACAGCTTTAAAGCTCATTTCATAACAGGATGTTCTTATCTAATCATATTTCCTGTAATAGCCTATTTAATAAGCTTAATAAGTAGTATCTAAAATGATGTGTTTATAGTTAGAACTATAAACCTATTTTTTACCATTTTAAGGTTTAAGATTCATCCCAATAGTAATGAATGGTAGCGTTTATTTGCCGGAGTATACTGGATTGCTTCCCGTCAAGAAGTTAACCACAGTTCAAAACAAGGTAATGATACTTCTGAAAGCTATAACGAAAAGAATTGTGATCAACGAATCAATCCCAAATTATTCGCAGCCCAATAGCCAAAAGTAACCGTCTTCATCTTTACGAGCCATATCTGCAGCATTATAATATCCGGGGTAATCCTTCCCCGATTTGATTTAGATATACCTGGTTACAATCAATAATTTCACCATCAGTCGCACGAGTTAGAGAGATAGCGTCCGAATTGAGTGTATATATTGCAGATAACATTTCTGAAGACTTCTCATACTTCTTTATCAATATAAACAATCCTTTCATTAGAATTAACCATAAATTAAACTCCATTGATAAATTATAAATTAAATGTTTTAAATTGGGGTAATATTCTTTTATGTAGAATATCTTATTAATTAAATTTTTTATAAAAAAAAGTTGAATTATGAATCCATATTATTAAATTATATATTATTCTATTGTTTCCGGGATGGTGAAGTGAAAGGTTGATCCTTTCCCTGGTTCGGATTCCACCCATATATTCCCATTGTGGCGTTCTATTATTCTTTTAGTGATGGCTAAGCCTATTCCAGTTCCTTTATACTCATCATGTGTATGAAGCCGTCTGAATATTTGGAAGACTTGTTCAAAGTAATCTGGTTTTATTCCAATACCATTATCCTTTATAGAGAATTGCCACTTGTAATCTTGTTTTTGAGAAAATATTTGGATCTGTGGTGTTTCCTGTCTGCGGTATTTAATAGCGTTGCTTATAAGATTTTGGAATACTTGTACCATTTGACTGTAATCAGCATTAATTTTAGGGAGAGGTTCTTTGGTGATTATGACATTATTTTCTTCAATTGGTATTTCCATGTTAAATAATACATCATCGAAGACTTTATCTAAATGCACATCTTCAAATTTTTCACCTTTAGTGTGAACGCGAGAATACGCTAAAAGGTCATTGATTAAATTTTGCATTCTTTTAGCGCCATCCACAGCAAAATTAATATACTCCATAGCGTTTTCATCAAGTTTATCCTTATATTGTCTTTCCAGTAGTTGTGTGAAGCTTGCAACCATTCTTAATGGTTCTTGTAGGTCGTGTGATGCTACGTAAGCGAATCGTTCCAATTCAGTATTTGATCTCTTGAGTTCATCCAATGTTTCATTAAGTAATTTATGGGCTTTAATGGTTTCTGTGATATCTTCAAAGGTTATATAAACCTGAAAAGGTTTATTAACTCCAGGTTTAAATAAAGGAGTCGCATTAATATTAATCCAATAATATTTCTCCTTATGTGGGTTGAAAACACCCATAACTACATTTCTAACCACTTTACCTGTTTTTAAGGCAATCATAGAGGGATGATTTTTAGCAGGAAAATCAGTTCCATCTTCATGTATAGCTTTGCGATGATAATTAATAGTTTCATTATTCATAGAAAGATTTAAACCCATTATTTCCTCTGCAGCTGGATTAATGGAGATTATACGTCCCTTTGAATCTTGATGAATAACTCCCTGGGTCATGGTTTCATAGAGAGTTCTATATTTCTCTTCACTGGTTAGTATTGCCATCTGCATCTGCTTGTGTTCAGTTATGTCTTCAATTTTACATAGAATATATAATGGTTTATCTGATGGATTTTTAACCATACTAAAATATAAATGTCCCCATACGATTTCACCATCTTTCCTGATGTATCGTTTCTCCATTTCTAAATAATCAAATTTTCCTTCACGCAAAAGTTGTAACTGTTTTAAATTATCTTCTAAATCTTCAGGATGAGTGTACTCTGCAAAATCTATTGATAATAATTCTTCTTTTGAATATCCCAACATTTTACTAAATGCATTATTAACACGTAAAGGATGATAATCTAAATCAATTATTGTATCTCCAATGGGTGATTGATCGAATATTAATCTGAAACGTTCTTCACTCTCACGCAATGCATTTTCAGCTTCCATCTGCCTAGTAATATCATGTATTATAGAATAGAGAAGTTTTTCATCGTTAATAATAATGGTACCACTGTAAACATTAACATCCCGGATTTCTCCATTGGATAAACGGTGTTTAAATATGAAATGATTTTTTTCTCCTGTTTGGGCTTTTGACATCTCTTCTAATATTTTTTCATCTTTAAGTATGTTAATATCCGTTATATTCAATTCAACTAATTTTTCCCGATCATAACCATAAAAAGTTTCAGCTGCTGGATTTGCATCTATAATTTCACCAGTAATTGGTTTAATTAAGAGCATTGCTGCATGGTTATTCTTAAAAAGACTCCGATATCTTCCTTCACTCTCTTTTAAAGCCTCTTCTGCTTGTTTACGATCGGTGATGTCTTTACCTATACTAAGCATGAATTCTTCACTGTCCACATTAATGATACGTGAAGAATAAAGAATATCAATGAATTGACCATCTTTACGTTGATGAGTTACTTCAATATTATAGATAGATCCTTTTTTCCGGACATTATTTAGATATGAATCGCATTCATCATAATCCCAAAGATTAAGATCCTGTGGGGTGTGTTCTTTTACTTCTTCACTGGAATAACCAATTTGATTCAAAAATTCTTGGTTAAAATAGATGATTTTATTATCTGACACTCTTGATAGCACAATACCATCAGGACTAAGTGCAAATATAGCTGACGTCATCTCTGAAAAATAAGTAGGTTCTCTTTCAATTCCATCAACCATATCATTAGATTTAACCACAATAATACACCAACTAAAAAAAAAATACTTAAAATATATAATTCTTTATTAAATTAGGATTATCATTATTAATTAATTTTTATATATAATTTTTAATAATATTAACTTATTTCTAAATGTTATAATAATAGAAATATAATCAATACATATTCCACAGGTTTAATAGTTAAAATATCTCCAGCTCTAATTAAAGGTAACATACTAACCCCAAAAGCCTTGAAACGAAAACAATAACCTTTATCAAGAACCTCCCCCCATAAATCAGAAGTTAATTCATTATTAATTTCCAAATTATTACCCTCTAAGAAAAAAATCCATTTCTTGTTAAATCTTTATTGTATACCGGATTTATTCCTGTTCAATGGATTGAAATTTATGAAAACTATTAAATTTACCATTATTCTTAGACAATAGCTCATCCCATGTTCCAGATTCAACAATACTACCATTTTCCATGAAATATATTTGGTCTGCATTGCGAATAGTGGAAAGACGATGCGCAATCATCAGGATAGTGATATCACCATGCAGATTTTCAACCGAATTTAATATACGTTTTTCATTTTCAGAATCCAGATTACTAGTTGCTTCATCCAAAATAATTATAGAAGGCTTACTAAGCAAAGCACGAGCCAACGCTAATCTCTGCTTCTCACCACCAGATAATTTAACACCACGATCACCAATAAAAGTATCCAAACCATCAGGAAGCTCCATCACAAAATCATAAGCCGCAGCTAATCTAAGAGAATTAATTAAATCTTCCTCTACAGCACCAGGCTGAGTTAAAAGCAAATTAAAACGGATAGTTTCATTAAACAAGAAAGTCTCCTGAGCCACATAACCAATCCTATCCCGCCAAGATAAAAGATTATCCTGAGCTAAAGGAACATTATCAACCTTAATAACACCACTATCAGGTTGAATTAAACCCATAAGCAAATCCGCCACCGTACTTTTACCCGTACCAGACGATCCAGTAATCGCAATAGTTTCACCTACCGGTATCCTAAGATTTAAATCCTCAATTTTAAAATGATCCTCACCTCTATAAGAAAAAAATATATGATCAAAATTAATCATATTCTCTAAAACCATCACATCCCCCTCAGATTCCGTAGAATCAATATTCTGTAAACATTGCATTTCAAGTTGGTTAATATTATCAAACGCCGGCAGTGAATTAATGAAATACTGATAACTACTCTGAATAGTACTAAACTGTGGAATCATCATCACAAATATATAAATCAATATAAATAAACTAGCAATGGGTATTTTAACTAATTGGATTAAAGTCAGCACAATAATAGCCAACATTATCACTGTACCCACGTCAAATAATAATTTAACATCAGCATAAGTTTTTACAGCATCCAAATAACCATCCATCACCTGATTAGTTTGATCAGAAAATACTTTGATATTCTCATCCTGCATTCCAAAACTTTTAATGGTTTTCATACCATCCAAATGCTGCATAATACTATTATATATATCCCTAGTAGTATCCGTAATATTCTCACCACTCGAAATAGATCTCCTAACCCTTCTCCTAAGTAATAATAAAATAATTACACCAGCAATAAATATTAAACCAGTAGTAACACCCGCCAATTCAAGAGCGAAAATTATATACACCACTAGAACCATCAAACCCGCCAATAAATTAAGAAACTGACCAGTACCAACACTAACTCTTTCCACTTCATTCGTTAAAGCATGAGCAAAACTTGATGACTTCATTCTAGTGAAAAATAACCAATCTGAATTTGTAATAGCCCGGTAAAGACGTTTACGGAGATGAGCAGCAAATTCAAACTGAATTTGCGAGGATTTAATAGTCTGCAAACGATGCAATATTGCCATAAAACTCATTACCAATACATAAACCAATAAAATTATAAACAAGGTAGGCTTCAAATGCACTGTAAGAAAGAATGCAAATACATAAGCAGAAATCACACCCAGAGAACCCTGCCCCACATTTAAACCCACCAACTCCAAAAGAGGAACCAATAAAAGCAAACTTACACCCGTGGAAAGGCTAATCAAAACCATCAAAAAAACAGCCAACCCCACTTTCCGAGGCATTAAACTAAATAAATCATTAATAAAATGACCCAATAAACTATTTTTATATTTAAATAATATAGTTTCAGCAGCCATAAGTCACTCCGAATTATTTTAATAAATATGTTTTATTTAGTTTTAATTAAAATTTTAGAATCCCAGTTTTTTTTATATGTTTAAAGCACGATAAATACTATTAACATAATAAAGAGGATATAATGAGTTAGGAATAGTTGCTAATTGAGCAGGACGCGGATTAAAAAAAATCGATAAATAATCTCTCATTTCATTAATAAAGCTCTCTCTTAACCCAATTCGATCCCATGCTAATCTATAAAAATTTATTGAATCTTTATTAAAAAGATTTTTTTGCATCCTATAAGAAATAGACTGCACTTTTTTGTCTTCAGCAAATTTCTGATAAACATCATCGGGAAGATCCACACCTATTAACTCCTTAGCTAATAAAAGAGATACACCCAATATTCTATTTACACTACTCTTAATTGCCTTATCCAGTATCCTATCCCAATTTAATTCTTTATAAGTATCAATAATCTGCGCGATATCACAGATCCAACCTAAGGAATCCCATAAATGGCCGGAAGCGTGCAATGATAAAATTAAAACTAACTCTTCCGGGGCAAAAGTTGAGAAACAGAAACCATCAGCCCTAACCTGAGTAACATAATTAGAATCATAAATCATATCATTATGCAAATGATTAACATTAAAATCCCAATGCAACTCCAAAATCAAATTAGGATTATCCTGAAAAAATTTATACTCATGCTGAAACCTAAACAACAACTTCATCTGAGAATAATCTAACTCATAACATGAATAAAAACCATTAGAATTAAGTAATTCCTTAGCATTAACAATGTCTTCCTTCTTCACCAAAACATCTAGATCACCAAAAAACCTTAAAGCTAGATCTCCATAAGCAAGCAACGCTAAAACAAGCCCCTTATACGGAATAGCCAAAATACCATTAGAATTCAATAAATCAAGAATTTCAAACAATTTACCCGCTAAAATAAAATTTCGTCTTGAAACTTCTGAAAACTTATTTTCAAGATCACTGAAAACAATTCCCGGCACCATATCTGGATATTTATTAAGATTCAAATATAAAAGTGGCGTCATTTTATTATAAAAGGCTTCATCCAAAATATAATGCCAATCCAAATCCTTTTTCAACAAAGAAAGAATTTTAAATTCAATATCACTCCTCAAATCCGTCCGAGCACAACAAAGAATTAACTCCTCTTCAGGACGAAAATTAATCTTTCTACTTACATCCATAATAAAATCCCCATCATCAGCCTTAAAACCTGTTATATATAAAAAACGGATTCCCAACTACCAAAATATTTTTTGAACAAAAAATAAAGAAAAAATTGAGAATTAACTGGTTTTTATCCTATTAATATATATAAAGGTACATTGTTCTTAAAACTATAACCAAAAATCCCTTAAATATCAAAAAAATCTTACTTTCAAAAAAAAAATCATCAAAAGAAAATAAATATTCTGAATTCACTTATAATATTATATAAAA
This sequence comes from Methanobacterium sp., assembly GCA_015661405.1. GTDB lineage: Archaea > Methanobacteriota > Methanobacteria > Methanobacteriales > Methanobacteriaceae > Methanobacterium_A. The sequence continues at coordinate 1,960 of JACWMK010000067.1, read as the reverse complement.
TTAACTTAATGACCTGCTAGATTAATTATTCATTTATTTTTTTTAATAAGAGTTTAAAAATAGGAATTTTATATATAAACTTTGAATAAAAATTTATAGTATTTATAGCTCTAATACAAAATTTAATTTTTAGACTCAAAAATTATTTTTAAAATAAGAATTTTTATTTATGGGAATCGTGAAGTAAAAGGTTGAACCGTTTCCTAGTTCTGATTCAACCCAGATATTTCCACAGTGTCGTTCTATTATTCTTTTAGTTATAGCTAAACCAATGCCCGTTCCATTATATTCATCTCGATTATGCAGCCTTCTAAATATTTTGAAGATTTGCTTAAAATTCTTTGGTTCAATTCCAATGCCATTATCCTTCACCTTAAATAACCAGTTTATGTCTTCTTTTTGGACGGAAATATGGATTTGCGGTGATTTTTCGCTGCGATACTTCAAGGCGTTACCTACGAGATTTTGGAATACTCTTACTAACTGCCCAAAATCTGCTCGAACATGAGGCAAGGATTTTCTGATAATAACTGCTTGATTATCTTCAATAACTAACTCCAAGTTAAATAAAACCTCATCTAGAACCCTTTCCAAATCTATCTCTTCGAATTCATTTGCTTTTGTAGTCACTCGGGAGTAGTCTAATAGATCATTTATTAATAACTTCATTCGATTAGCACCATCTACAGCAAAATCAATATAATTCAAGGCGTTTTCATCAAGCGTATCTTCATATTGATCCTTTAATAACTGGGTGAAACTGGAAACCATCCTTAATGGTTCCTGCAAATCATGAGAAGCCACATATGCAAATTGCTCCAATTCTTGATTGGAACGTTTTAACTCCTCCATAGTTCTTTCAAGTTTTTTTTCAGCTTTCCTTCGATCAGATATTTCATCAAAAGCACCAATAGCGCCACGTACATTACTTTTTTCATCAAATAATGGTACTGCATGTCCATAAAAATTCAATACTATACCATCATGACGAATAATATCAAATTCTGAGCCGTATACAGGTTTTCCAGTAGCTATAGCTTTTTGTACAGGAAAATCTTCAGGATTTAACTCATGATCATTTAAACATACAATAAAATGAGGTTTTTCATTAGCTGATGCGCTTAGTGAAATGTTAGATCCGCGAGGAATGTCTAATAATTCTTCCATCATAGGATTAGCATATATAGCCTTACAATCCTTATCTTGGGTAATGGCCACACTCATTGGTAACAAATTATTTAATGTTGTGAGCTCTTCTATACGATGATTTAAATCCATGTTCAGTTTAATTATTTCATCTTCAGCTTTCTTCCGCTGTGTAATCATGTAAACAAAATCTACAGGTTCACCTTCATTATCTGAGATTATTTTATATGAAACAAAACCATTTAAAGGATTATCAAAGAATTGCTTATAAACTTCATTATTTTTACTAAGCTCTTCATTTAATAATTGCAGTTCCTTATTAGCTTTTTCTAAATTTTTAGTTACTACATTTGATTCTTTATCAACCTTATTGATTGTTTCATCTGATTTAATCACAGAAAAATCCCCAACCCATTAATTCTAATCAGATTAAAATCATAATTTATTATTTTAATATTATTACTTATAAATGTTTTATAATTATTTAATAATAATTTTATAAAAAAAACAAATAAAATTATATTCTGATTAGAATTTTTTTTTCATTAAAACAAAGTTTAACAAAAATAAATTTAAGGTTTAATACAATCTAAAGACACAAAAAGGTGATTCTTCCGCTATAGTTTCATTTAAATCCAGTTTACCCTTGATATCTGTCCAGTTTAAGCTATAGTTTAATATTGCTTGACAATTAAAGCAGAATATATGATTCTTTTTTGCTTCCTTTTTCCAAGGGCAGTTTAAAACCTCAATGTAGTATCCTTGTTCATTAAAATCAATTTCACTCATAATACCAAAGCTTGAGAGTAAATCA
>JACWMK010000016.1 GCA_015661405.1 Methanobacterium sp. | reverse complement strand
TTTTTGGGTGAATATAATCAATTTTTTTAAAAGTTTGTTTTTTTTTTTAAACAGTGTTTTTTATATAAATTTAAATCAATATTAAAAATGTATGAAGCTTTTAAATGTAAATATTTAATCACCTTAATATTTAGAGAAAATTGTCCAAATTTTTTTGAATAAAAAGTACATCAAATGAAATTCGTGATTTATTTGGGGGAATAAATTTTTATGCAAAATCGAATGAAAAAAAATCAGTTAAACGAAGAACAAATAACAGAAATCTTAATAAAAGCATCTGTAGGTAATATAGCAACTATAAATAAAAATGGATATCCTTATGTAGTTCCGGTGCATTTCATTTATTATGGGGGTAAAGTTTACATTCATGGTTTGCTCATAGGAGAGAAGATTAGTAATATTAAGCTGAATGAAAAAGTATGCTTTGAAACTTATTACTTGAAAGGTTATATTCTTGATGAAAAGCCTTGTGATGTAAATACAGAATATGAAAGTGTTGTTATTACAGGAACAGCATCAATTGTTTCGGATTATAATCTGAAGGAAATCGTGCTTGATAAGATTGTGGAAAAATATACACCAAATTTAACTGAAACAAAATTACCAAGTAACATGATTAAAGGCACAGGTGTCATTGAAGTCATCATTAAAGAAATTACAGGTAAATATTATAAATAAAAAAAATCACAAATTTCAATTATTTTATTATTTCCTAATTATTAACCAATTTTTATTAGGAATTGATTTAGTGATTTACAAATAATAATTAATAAATAGAAATAAATTCCATATAAATTATATTAACTAAGTAAGTAAAGGATGGTAATATTCAAAATGATAAAACAGCACCCTATGAAAAGAATATACGCATCTATTGCCTTAGGTTTGGGGTGGCTTCTATTTTTAGCCTTATGGTTATTTTATTATGCTGCAACTTATGGTATTCTTCAAAACATAGCAGTTTTTATAGTGTCAATTGTAGTTGTAACAGCGATAGCAATTGTATTATGGGTGCCATGGACTATGAAACAAGTTTGATTAAATTTAATTTAAACATGAATAAAAGGATGGAAAAATTTAATGTCAGGAAATACCACTGGTAAAGTTTTCAAAGTTACAACTTTCGGCTCTAGTCATGGTGTTGCTTTGGGGGCTGTAATTGACGGTTGCCCGGCAGGAATTGAGTTGAGGGTAGGAGATATTCAAAAAGAACTTGACCTGAGAAAACCCGGTATGAATAAAATTACAACTTCTCGCAGTGAAAAAGATGAAATTCAAATCTTATCCGGAGTATTTCAGGGTAAAACTGACGGTACACCTATTACAGCAGTGGTTTATAATCGTGAATTTGATTCATCTAGTTATGAATCATTACAAAGCACTCCACGTCCAGGTCATGGAGATTACACTTGGAAAAGTAAATATGGTAATTATGATTATCATGGAGGTGGTCGGGGAAGTGGTAGAGTTACCGTCGGTCACGTTATAGGTGGTGCAGTTGCCAAGAAACTTCTAGAATTATTAGAAATCAAAGTAGTTTCACATGTAACTCAAATTGGAGATATAAAAGCAGAAAAAGTGGATATTAAGCATATTGAGTCTATAATTAAAAGTAATCCTGTTAAATGTGGTGATCCTGAAGCCGCATGTAAAATGGAGGAGTTAATTCTCAAAGTTAAGTCTGAAGGCGATTCCATTGGTGGTGTTGTGGAAACATTAGTTTTTAATCCACCGGTGGGTTTGGGTGAACCAGTATTTGATAAATTGGACGCTGATCTAGCTAAATCTATGATGACTATTGGATCAGTGAAGGGAGTTGAAATTGGAGCAGGATTTAAAGTTGCTCATCTAACCGGATCTCAAGCTAATGATGAATACTATGTTACAAAAAATGGGGAAATAAAAACAAATACAAATCAATCCGGTGGAATATTAGGTGGTATATCAAATGGTATGCCAATAGTAGTTAGAATAGCAGTTAAACCAACCCCTTCTATATCAAAAGCCCAGAAAACTGTTGATTTAAATAGTAGTGAGAATGTTGAAATTAGAATAAATGGAAGACATGACCCATGCATCTGCCCCCGGGTAACTGCCGTTGCAGAGGCTTCGGTGTCTATGGTATTAGTGGATCATCTTCTGAGGGGTGGTTTCATCCATCCATCTAAGATTAAATAATTTATGATTATTAATACATACTTGAACTTAAATGATATTATTAAAATTTTTAAGTGAATTTAAATATGATGGAGGAATTTAATATGAATTGGTTTATAATAGCTAGATGTGATGCTTGTGATGAAGAGCGTATATTTGAAGTGGAGAGTGATCGTCCACCGTATGAACTTGGAGATTTAATCGAGGCGTGTAGTTGTGGAGGTAAATTTGTTGTGGATGAGATAAGGGAGATGGAATAAATATTTATTAGTTTAAAAAAAAAAAATTTTTTTTTGTAAGCCTCGGGCGGGAATTGAACCCGCGACCTCAGGATTACGAATCCCGCGCTATACCGGGCTAAGCCACCGAGGCATAAGAATATATTTAAAGAATATAATTATGGGATATTATTTACTTTTATTAATTTACTTTTTATTTAATTATAATTTTTTTTATTCAAAAAATTAAAAAATAATGGCATAAATTTTTTTTTAGTATTCATCTAAGGTTTGTTGTTTTGTTTTAAAGTCATCTAAATTAAGTTTTAAACCATCACGGGCAGCTATGATTTTTATTCCAGTATTTTCCTGTATCCTCGCTGCTTCCTGTTCAGGATTGTTCATTATTAACTTCATTCCCAGATGAGTCATTATAGCTAATTTAGGTGAAACCTCATTAACCAGTTTTCCAAAATCATCAGCACACATGTGACCGTTTAATCTATCATTACCCGGTCTTATAACACTAGCGAGTAATACATCTGTATCTTTATGTTCACGGTGAAGATCCTTGAAGTACCCGGTGTCGGAAGTGTAGGATAATGTGAAGTCATGTAGTTGGAATTTAAAACCTACTGCTTTAGGATCACCATGTTTGGTTCTAGTTGCAGTGATGTTTAGTTTACCTGTCTTTTTAGATTCACCAGCCTCGAGTACGTTGACTTGTGGTTTGCTAAGATGGTAATTAGATATGCAGGGACCCCATTTTTCATATCCCATTATCACACTTCTACTTCCAATAATAAAGCCTTTTTTACGCGTCATTCCCTTAGTCATGGCTTCTATTAGGATTTCTGCGTCGGTGTAATGGTCAGTGTGACAGTGAGAAACAAGGACTCCATTTAAATTAAGGGGATTTAATCCAAACTGATAAGTTCTAACTAGAGCTCCAGGTCCCGGATCGATGTGAATATTCTTCCCATCTATATCATCTATTCTAAATCCGCCGGTCATCCTTTTTTGAGTTATAGTAGCGAAAGCGTCCGCCACCACTTCCTAAAAATGTTATTTTCATATAATTTTTCACCTAAAAAATTTTTTTAATCCATTATTACATTATTTATTTTATTCAGCTTTACATAAAATAACATTGCATTTCAAATCACATTTAGTTCGCATTATGCATAAATTTTCATTTTCAATAACTGCAACATCACCTATAGACACTAACTCCGGCTTCTCCACAGTCATAGTCACCAGTTCTCCTGATTTAACCTTTAAATTCCAGTCAGTATCCAGAGCTTCTACCCCTTTATTGAGTATTATTTCCACATTGTTACCCTGGATCTTCAGAATTCTTCCTACTTCACCTTCCTCCATTATCTTTGAAGCCATTTCTATACTTTTAGCCGCATTTACCATTTGATCCCTTAAATCACTTCGTATTTTCTCTAATTCTTTTACATCCTTTATAATAGTGTTTCTAATCAGTTCATTGGATTGTTTTATATTTAAGGATGGATATTTTACTAAGAGATCATATTCCTTGCTTACAGTTGGTGTGTTACTTGAAACTTCTTTGATTATTGATTTAAAAATTTCTGCTATAGCTTTGAGTGATATCTTATTTGTCAAATATTTTTTTAGGGCTTCATTAGTTATTTCTTTAGTTATTTTATTCCCAAAAACAATGATGGATGTTTCACCAGACTTCATCGTCTTTATAGTGGAGCCTAAAAGTTCAACTATACTATAACTGCCCGTAGTTGCATAAATTCTTTTTCTTTTTGTTTCAAAAGTTGTTTTAAATCTAACTTCCCCTACCACTACTTCTCCTATTTCTCGTATTTTCTGAGCGTCATCGATTATTTTAAGAGTTATATCTAATTCAGCTGCCCTTCTAAGCATTTCACCATATTTTTTAATTGATCCTGAGTATAGTTCTGCTTCTAACTGTTCTCGTTTTTTTTCATCTCCAAAAAAACCGATTCTACGTTTATCACCTATTATAACAGTTCCACGATTTCCAATATAACAAATAATAAGACTCATATTTGAATACATCTCCCTTAAAAAATATTTTATGGATTTAAATTATTTCACATATTTTTGTACTAAATCCATTCTTTAGACATGATATTTAATGAAAATATTTAATATAGCTTGTGATTCTTTCTAATTATTTAATTTTATTTTAATAAAATAAATTTTTTATATAATTTTCCGGGGATTTATTACAAATAACAGGTTATAAAATGGTTTTATCCTATTTTCTTAATATAAGTTTTTCAATTAATTTTTAATATTTATGGTCAAAAATGATGAATTTATTTTTTGTTATTTGTTATAATATATAGTTATGTATAGAAATGTTTATATGTGAATAGTTATATATTATAACTATGGGTGGATTGAATGAATAAATTTTCTACTCATAAAAAAAAACAGGAAATAGTGATAAAATGTGTGATGAAAATAAAAATGAACAAATGCATTCTCATATGAAAAAAGAATACGTTAATAAAATGCATGGAATGTGGGGACATAAACCCGATGAAATGCATCAAAAATTAATAATGAAGAAAATATTCATGAAAAAAATAATGGAACATCTCTCTGACGAGGATAAGAAAAAACTTTTAGTTAAAAAAATGGATATGAAAATATCTATGGCACAACAGAACGTTGAACTACTTAAAGAGAAACAAAAACTCGTTGCAACCAAAATGGATATGAAAGCATCCATGGCAGAACAGAAAATTGAACTGCTTAAAATGGTCCGCGACATGTTAAAAGATTAAATATTTAAAGTAAATTATTTTTTTAGAATAAAATTTTAAATATATCAGGTTTAATAAATCCTGTTTTTACAGATTTATTAACCCTATAACATATTTTTTTTTAAGGATTTTATTTAAGAAATTTTTATAATGTTTCAGAGAACCTTTTAGTTTAACGAATTTTTAGGAATTTTGAATAAATCCTTATTTATATTAATTACTAATATAATAATCTTATGATATTAATTTATACACTTTTAAGGACATATTAATTTTCAAGAAGTTATTTTTTTTATACTGATTTTATATTAAAATATTTATTAAAAATGGGTGAATTTAGGATGGATGAGGAAAAATTGAACAGAATGGTGGATGACTTATATTTATTTTTTCCTTTATTTAGAAAAAAACTTTTTAAATATAAAAAAAATTTAATGCAAAAGAAAATTCCACATTCTTATTATCACATATTAAAAGTGCTGAAGAAACAAGGTGAACTACCCATGTCCGAAATTGGAAGGTTAGTTTATATATCCAAATCTAATATGACTTCTTTAATTGATAAGCTTGTTGAAGAGGGATTAGTAGAGAGATTACCAGATAAAAACGATAGAAGAGTAATTAACATAGCACTCACAGACAAAGGAAAGGATCTTTTGAGGAATTGGAGAAAACACTCCAATAATGAAATTAAAATGAATTTATCCACTCTATCAGATGAAGACTTGGAAAAATTCTATAATTCAGTGGAAAATATCAAAGATATCCTTTTGAGAATGGATGATGGTTAAAAAAAAAAGTGTTTATCTTTGATATTCATCATTTTTCTAATTAATTATCATAAAATAATGAATTTATAAATCTGATATTCATTATTATAACATTTTTTTTCATCCTTGTTCTTTTAGGATATTATTAATATTATCAACTGTAAGCTGACTTTCATCGTCAAGTGGAATTAAATTTATTTCCTCGGGTGAATTAACTCCTATTCCTAATTCTACTGCTCTTTTTATCTGATCCTGTTCAAATATACGGCCCTTCATAACATTACTCGTGGCACCGTAATGTCTTAAAATAGCTACACCAACAGCATCAATAGCAACCCGATCCTTAGAGGCTAATAGAATGTTAGGATCAGTAACTAACCCTCTTTCAGGACCTTTATTTAAGAAAGCTTTCATACCATCCATTAAAACCAGATCAACCTTATAATGTTCATTAATCTCAGCTATCATCATTCTTTGATAAGGTGAAAGGTGTAATTCACCCATATAATTATAAACACTTCGAGGTAATCTTTTAGCAACTAAACCCACAGAATTTTTTAATGATAGGGTGAAGTGACCTCCAAATCTATGAGTTTTTAGACAGCAAGTTTGCACAACTTTATCAGCATCATGGAATATTTTAGAGATATAAAATCCACGCATCCAATGATTATCCTTACCATCAATCTTAATCCAAGCATCCTTCTCCTCTTCATCCAGAACAATTGCTTCAAAACCTAACTTATCAGATAAATCTAATACACCCATCTTCTCCAATACGCGGCGAGTATCACCCATACCACTACGCTCAGCCAGCACCACACTAGATGATCCTGCTTCCTGCAGATTCTCCACTAAATATTGAAGAGTTTGAATATGAGTACTCGCCGGAAAAGGGTCAGCACTATTATAATTAGCTTTAATGGCAACCTTTTTTTGATTAAAATCCTTTAAATCAAATTTATCCAGTAATCTCTTTATACCCTCATTTCTATCCGTTGTTTTTACCAGAAGAACATCACTTTCATTACTAACCATTTTAATCCACCTCTAAATAAAAATAAACCTATTATTTTTAAGCAAAAATAAAATATTTAAAATGAAATACTCAAAAAAATCTTCTTTACTTATCATATGTTGATCTTAGAATATTAAATTTTCAGTTAATTTTATACTAAAATATTAAAAAAAGTGGATTTAAAATTTTTTATTTATTATTCCCTGATTCCTCTGATACAATTTCATCTACTACATCAAATTGTTTAATTAATTCATTATCACTTAATACATGTTTCAGGAATTCTCCAGTATAAGTTCCACTTAATGCAACTTCTTCTGGTGTTCCATTTGCAACTACCAATCCACCTTCATCTCCACCCTCAGGACCTAAATCAATAAGGTAATCCGCAGTTTTTATAACATCTAAATTATGTTCAATGACTATAACTGTATTGCCAGAGTCACGCAGTCTTTCCAGTACATGTAACAGTTTTTTAATATCAGCAAAATGCAAACCAGTAGTGGGTTCATCCAGTATATATAAAGTTTTACCAGTGCTCTGACGACTTAATTCCTTGGAAAGCTTCACTCGCTGAGCTTCACCACCGGATAAAGTAGTAGCAGGCTGACCTAACTTAATATAACCTAATCCCACATCATCTAATGTTTTAAGTTTTTTATGAATACGAGGAATATTCTCGAAAAACTCTAATGCTTCCTCTACAGTCATATTTAAGACTTCATAAATATTTTTATTTTTATAACGTACATCCAAGGTTTCCCTATTATAACGTTTCCCATTACACACTTCACAGGGCACATAGACATCAGCTAAAAAGTGCATCTCAATTTTAATTATTCCATCACCACTACATGCTTCACAACGCCCCCCTTTAACATTGAAACTGAATCGACCAGGCTTATATCCACGTTTTTTAGATGTAGGAGTTTGAGAGAAGATTTCCCGTATATAAGTGAATAATCCAGTATAAGTTGCAGGATTAGAGCGTGGAGTACGCCCTATAGGAGATTGATCAATGATTATTACTTTATCTAAATTCTCCCATCCCACTATATCATCATGCTTACCCCCGAGAAGGTTTTTATGATTAATTTTCCCATACAAACCCTTGTACAGCACATCATTTACGAGTGTGCTTTTACCCGACCCGGAAACGCCAGTTACACACGTTAAAACACCCAACGGAAATGCTACATCAATATCTTTTAGATTATTATGTCTTGCTCCCTTAACGATTATAGAATCTCCAATCGATTTTTTACGCTCACCGGGTACTCTAATCAATTCTCTTCGGGATAAATATCTTCCAGTTATGGATTCCGTATTATCCATTATCTCTGAAGGTTTTCCAGATGCTATAATATTCCCACCATGTTCTCCGGCACCAGGTCCAATATCCACTACATGATCAGCAGATAATATGGTTTCCTCATCATGTTCCACCACGATGAGGGTGTTTCCAATGTCTCTTAAACGTTTGAGGGTGTCTATTAACCTTGCGTTATCCCTTTGATGTAATCCAATGCTGGGTTCATCTAAAATATAGAGTACACCCACTAAACCGGATCCAATCTGAGTTGCTAATCGTATTCTCTGAGCTTCACCACCAGATAAGGTCCCTGATGAACGGTCCATGGTAATATAATCCAATCCAACATCCACTAAAAATTTAAGCCGCTCTTTAACCTCCTTTAAAATCTCTCGGGCAATATAATACTGCATATCAGATAATTTTAATTCTTCGAAAAATTTTTTAGACTCTTTTATGGGCATTTCCACTACTTGTGATATTGTTTTATCACCAATAGTTACTGATCGGCTTTCTGGTCTTAGTCGTGTTCCACTGCATACTGGGCAATTACGGTCACTCATGAATTTATTAATGTAACTTCTCATGTAATTGGATTTTGTTTCTATATAAATCCGTTCCATGCGGCTAACTACTCCTTCAAAGCGACGTTTAACTCGGTGATGCCTACCTTTTCTACTGAAGGTGAATTCCATTTTTTCAGGAGATCCGTAGAATATAAGATTCTGGTATTCATCAGGTAAATCTTGGAATGGTATATCCATGCTAAAACCGTAATGATCCGCGACCGCTTGAATCATTTGATAATAATAATTATCCCTGTTTTTTGATTTACTCCAGGGAAGGATTGCTCCCTCATTAAGAGTAAGATTCTTATCTGGAACCACGAGGTCTGTATCTATTTCAAGTTTACTACCTAAACCATTGCATTCAGGACAGGCTCCATGAGGACTGTTGAATGAGAACATTCTAGGGCTGATTTCTTCAAAATTTATATCACATTTAGTACAGGCGAAGTGTTCACTGAACACTTTTTCTCTACCATCACTGTATACTATTATAACTAATCCCTCACCCAATTCTAGGGCAGTTTCTATACTATCGGCTAATCTTCTTTTAAAGTCACGGTCATATCTTAAAGTTAATCTATCCACAATCACTTCAATAGTGTGTTTACGATTCTTATCTAAATTGAATTCTTCATCTAAATTTGAAACATTTCTATCTACTCTGACTCTTATAAATCCTTTCTTACTGAGGTCTTGGAATATTTTATGATGCTCTCCCTTGCGATCATTTATTACTGGTGCTAACACTTGTATTTTAGTTCCTTCATCATCTTTTAAGATGCTGTCCATTATTTGCCCTGCTGTTTGCTGACTTATCTCTTCACCACATTGATAACAGTGTGGTACACCAACTCTTGCAAATAAAAGACGTAAATAATCATATATCTCAGTTACAGTACCTACTGTAGATCTAGGATTCATTTTAGTGGTTTTCTGATCTATAGATATTGCAGGAGATAATCCCTCAATATAATCTAATTCAGGCTTCTTCATTTGCCCTAAAAACTGTCTAGCATATGCAGATAGAGATTCCACGTATCTTCTTTGTCCCTCTGCATATATAGTATCAAATGCTAAGGAAGATTTTCCTGAACCACTGAGTCCGGTAATAACTACAAATTTATCCCGTGGGATAGTTAAATCAATATTATTAAGATTATGTTCACGAGCGCCTTTTATAACTATATTTCCCTTCTTAATCATATTATTTTGATGCTCCTTCTAAAACTAGGATTTTATCCCTTAATCTGGCAGCATTTTCAAAATCAAGTTTAATTGCTGCTTTCCTCATTTCCTGTTTCAAATCTTTAATTAGGAGATATAACTCATCCCGTGGCATATTCTCCACATCATCAGTTAAAATTACATCTTCTTTCTTAGTTTTCACCTTAAGAGTTTTCACAGTACTACGTGGAGTGATTCCATGCTCTATATTATAAGCTATCTGCATTTCACGCCTTTTGTTAGTTATATCCACTGCACTACGTACTGATTCTGTTATCTCATCTGCATACATGAGTACTAGTCCATCCACATTACGTGCGGCACGGCCAATAGTTTGTATAAGACTTGTCTGCGATCGTAAGAATCCTTCCTTATCTGCATCTAAAATCCCTACTAATGATACTTCTGGAAGATCTAAACCTTCTCTTAAAAGGTTAACACCAACTAAACAATCAAATTCACCTCTTCGAAGATCATCGATGATATCAATTCTTTCCAGTGTGCTTATCTCTGAATGTAGATATCTAACTTTAACTCCCACCCGGGCATAGTAATCTGTAAGATCCTCCGCCATTTTCTTGGTTAGAGTAGTCACCAAAATCCTGTGATTATCTTTCACTCGTTTCTTTATCTCCCCTAAGAGATGATCAACTTGTCCCTGCACTGGCTTCACAATCACCCGCGGATCCACTAATCCAGTTGGTCTTATAATTTGTTGCACTACATTTTGACTTACACCTAATTCATATTTGCCTGGTGTTGCGGATACGTATATAACCTGATTTTGGAGAGTTTCAAACTCTTGAAAGTTAAGGGGACGATTCTCCTTAGCAGAGGGTAACCTGAAACCATAATCCACCAGAGAATCTTTACGAGCTTTATCACCGAAATACATTCCACCAATTTGAGGAACACTCACGTGACTCTCATCTATTATAGTTAAATAATCATCAGGGAAGTATTTCAGTAATGTATATGGTATTTCACCCCATTTCCTACCGGAGAGGTGCATCGAATAATTTTCAATACCTGGGCAATAACCCATCTCCTTTAACATTTCCATATCAAACTTAGTTCTCTGCTCCAGTCTCTGTGCTTCAACTAGTTTATTCTGTGCTGTTAAAATGGTGAGTCTATCCTCTAATTCCATTTCAATATTATATAATGCTTTATTTAGTTTGGATTCCGCTATCATGAAATGTTTCGCTGGGAAGATGGTAACATGATCCATACTTCTTCGAATGGTTCTCAGTAATGGGTCAATGGTGGATATTGCCTCTATTTCATCACCGAATAATTCTAATCGGAGTGCGGTTTTACCATGAGCTGGATAAACATCTATGACATCTCCTCTAACCCGGAATTTAGCACGGCTGAAATCAATATCATTTCTTTCATACTGCATTTTAACTAATTGGCTTATTATAGCCTCCCGATCTATCTGTTCACCCACATTTAGGCTTAATACTTCACCCCCATATTCTTCTGGTGATCCAATACCGTAGATACAACTTACACTGGAGACTACAATAACATCATCTCGGGTGAGTAATGATTGGGTTGCTGAGTGACGCATCATATCTATTTCATCATTAATAGAAGCTTCCTTGTCAATGTAGGTGTCAGAGTGAGGTATGTAGGCTTCTGGTTGGTAATAATCATAATAACTTACGAAGTACTCTACTGCATTGTCTGGGAATAATTCTTTAAATTCCTCGTATAATTGGGCTGCTAAGGTTTTATTATGGGACATGACCAGGGTTGGTTTCTGTACTTCTTGGATTACATTAGCCATGGTGAAGGTTTTGCCAGAACCTGTTATTCCTAGTAATGTTTGATGTTTTAAACCATTTTTTAGTCCATTGCTTAGCGATTTTATGGCTTGTGGTTGGTCTCCTAATGGTTTATAGTCTGATATAATTTTAAAACTGTTCATTTTTATTGAAATCCCTCTTTTTAGAAAAAGGTTAATATAAATAGTTATATTAACTTATTATTAATATTAATTTATAGTGTAATACTTTTGAGAAATAAACATTAATAATATATAAGATTCTAACATATAAAACTACTGCTAATATAATAATATAATATCAAAAACTATTTTTTATTTAGAAAGCCCACCAACCCAACAAAAAATTCGATTAAACAAATATCAAAATTGATTTAATCAATTAATTCACTAGGAGACTACGAAAATTGGCACAACAAAATCAAACAGAAGACCTGCCAGATAAACCAGGTATTTATCTCATGCGAGACGCTAAAGATAAAGTACTCTATGTAGGAAAAGCCAAATCACTAAAAAAAAGAGTTAGATCCTATTTTAAGGATGAATTAGACTCACCTAAAACCACAGCCATGATGAGGCAATTTCATGCTTTAGAATATATAATAACAGACACTGAAAAAGAAGCACTCATCCTAGAATCCAACCTCATCAAAAAATACTTACCACGTTATAACATTCGATTAAAGGATGATAAAAGATATCCCTACATTAAAATAACTAAAGAAGATTATCCCAGAATTTTAATAACACGTAGAATATCAGATGACGATTCATACTATTACGGACCATTCACAGACGTTTATGCCTTAAAAAGAATGCTGAAATTCATTAAATCACTTTTCAAGATCAGGGAATGTAAAAATATGAATGGACCCTGCCTTAATTACCAAATAAACCTATGCGAAGCACCTTGTGACAATAAAATAAGTATAAAAGATTATCAACAATTAGTAGATAAAGCAAATCTATTCTTTCAAGGCAAATATAACGACATCATGAGTATACAGAAAAAAATGATGACGGAAGCCGCGGAAAACCAGGAATTTGAAAAAGCAACAGTTCTAAGAGACCAGATAGACTCCATAAAAGGAATATTAGAAAGGCAGAAAATGGAGTTCAACCGTCAATTAGAACAAGATGTAATAGCCTGCTCATTAAACGAGGATTTCGCAACAGTAGTTGTTTTCTCAGTTCGTGATGGTAAAATCACAGGTAAAAATGATTTCTTAATGAGTTTTGCTGAACCAACCTCACCCGAAAAGGTTTTAACAGCCTTCCTTAAACAGTATTACACCGGTCCCCGGCAGATTCCCTCCGATTTAATATTACAATATCATGTGGAAGATGAAGAATTAATCATAGACTGGCTTAAAGAGAAATCAGACACAGAGGTAACTATTAAAGTTCCCGAGGAAGGAATGGAATATAGATTAATTAAAATGGTTGCAAAAAATGCTGATGTAATCAAGAATCATCAAAAAGAAGTTAAAGGAGCTCTTCTAGATTTAAAAACTTATCTGGGAATACCTAAGATTCCACGTCGCATAGAGGCTTTTGACATATCTAATATAAGCGGTAAAAATGCTGTAGCATCAATGGTGGTATTTGAAGATGGTGCTCCGAAAAAAAATAGTTACAGGAGATATAAAATAGAAACAACCGGTCCTGATGATTACGCTATGATGAGAGAAGTTTTAATGCGGAGATACAAAAAATTAATGCATGAAAAAGAGGGAGAGGAAAATTCTTTACTAAAAATTGTAGATCAACCGGATCTTATAGTAGTGGATGGTGGTAAAGGTCAGCTTAATATAGCCTTAACAGTTTTAAAATTATTAAATTTAACTAATATTCCAGTTATTGGACTTGCCAAGGAATTTGAGCATATATTTATACCAGATGTTTCCACCCCCATTATTTTACCTCCAAATTCCAATGCATTACATTTACTTCAGAGAATTAGAGATGAAGCACATCGTTTTGCAATTAATTATCATAAAAAATTAAGATCCAAAATGGTTAAAGATTCATTACTAGATCATATTAATGGAGTGGGACCTAAAAGGAAGATTAATTTATTAAAACATTTCGGCAGTCTTCAAGAAATAAAAGAAGCAAATGTAGAACAAATTTCCCAAGTGAAGGGTATAAATCAAAGTTTAGCTTCGAAAATCTATGAATACATTCATAAAATTTAAATATACATATATATAAATAATTTAAAAAAATTTCGTATAAATAATCTATTAATATATAATATAAAAGATTACAAATTAATTATAAAGGTAACAATGAAATGTCTAAAATAAAACTTCTAATAGTAGAAGATGAGAGCATAGTGGCTATGGATATAAAACACCGAGCTGAAAGCTTGGGTTATGAAGTCACTGCAATTACCCCCTCAGGAGAGGAAGCTATAGAATTAGTGAAGAAGAATCAAGTTGATCTAGTTCTAATGGACATAGTACTCAAAGGTGAGATGGATGGTATAGAAGCTGCCCAGAAGATTCATGATGGCTTTGACATACCGGTATTATATTTAACCGCCTATTCTGATGAGGAAACCTTAAAAAGAGCAAAAATAACTGAACCATTTGGTTACATTATAAAGCCTTTCGAAGATAGGGAATTGCATAGTGCAGTTGAAATTGCCATCTACAAAAATGAGATGGAACGTAAACTTAAAGAAAGCGAGAAATGGCTTTCAACTACTTTAGAAAGTATTGGTGATGCAGTGATAGCCACTGATAAAAAAGGTGACATTATATTTATGAACCCGGTTGCCCGGGAAGTTACTGGCTGGAGCCAAAAGGAAGCCATTGGAAAAAGTCTTAAAGATGTTTTCCAATTAATCAATGAAGATACTGGTCTTCCATTAGAAGATCCAGTCACTAAAATCTTACAAAAGGATATGATTATTGAATTAAGTGATCCAACTTTATTAAAAACTAAAGATGGTACCAGTTTACCTATAGATGATAGCAGCGCACCCATTAGGGATGAAAATGGCCGCGTTATTGGAGTAGCTTTGGTATTTAGGGATATTACTGAACGTAAAAAAGCTGAAAAGGAAAAAGAGGAATTATTAAAGGAAAAAGCTAGAGGTGAACTTTCTAATTTTGTTTTAAGTGCCCTACCAGTATTCGCATCTAATATTCCTCCGCAAATTCGCAATAGTATCGCTAAAAACTTTACAGATCGCTTTGAGAAAAATATGCATCCTCAATTCAAGTATGATTTAGATAATTGTCTAATGAAGAGTAGTGGAGAAAGAATTCCAAAAAACGTTTTTCAATGTTATATCTCCTGGTTATCAGCATTCCTCTCAAATCTCGGAATCGATGCTGAAAGAGAAGAAGTTAATGGTCGTGAATATCTTAAATTCCTTAACTGCCCTTGGATTGAAGCTGAAACCAGTCCCATGTTTTGTATGATATGCCGAGCTATTGTTATACGCAGCTTTACCTGGACTAATTTGAATGGTAACGTTGAACAAAATCATTGCATGGCTGATAACGCTGATTCATGTGAATTTGAATTCATGTTTAACTATAAGTAATAATTTATTATTTCAAATATAAAAATAAAAATTATATTAAAATAGTTTTAATAAAATTTGTATATTTAATGGGGTTGGATTGTTAATGGAAAGAATTAAAACGGGAATTAATGGAATTGATGAATTTACAGGTGGATTTCCCATTGGTAGAACTCTGCTTATAACTGGGGATGCCGGTTCAGGTAAAACCATATTAGGACTACAATTCGCATACAATTGCTGTCTACAAAACCTTAAAACAGTATATATAACCACTGAAGAAGATGCTGAGGATCTTTATACTCAAAGCAGCGCCTTTGGATGGGATATCCCCCATTATGTTGAGGACGGATTATTGAAATTCATAGAGCTCGGAGGAGTACGAGCTGAACTTACAGAAGCTGAAGTTAAAATAGAAATCGAATCCATTAAGGGAAGTTTCACTAAATTACTTAAAAACATTCCAGACGGTATTCAAGCCGTTGTAATTGATAACCTTGGTAATTATACTGCAAAATTAACTCCTTATGAATTCCGGGCACGTTTAGACCTCTTAGTGTATGAATTGAAGAACCGGAATATCACCACTTTAACCATACTGGACAGTGCCACTTCACAAGAATTTAATGAAAACGCCTTATATTCAGTATATGGTGCAATAAAATTAATGAAACGAGAAAACCCTTACACTGGCCGTCGTGAAAGAGTTATGGATGTAGTGAAGATGAGAAGCACTAAAACTCCCACACAATTTCTAACTTACGAGATAAACTCCAATGGAATAGATATAAAATCCATAATTAAACTTTAAAATATACATTCTATATTTAATATCGTAAAAGCTTCTTTAAACATAATATTAAGTGAATCTACTAATTTTTTTTATTCAAAAAATTAAATGATAAATTTCTAAAAATAATAATATAGTTTTCTCAATTTTTTTATTAACAAAAAATATTGCTTCCATAAATTCTTATGGTATTAATGATTCGCTGGAGGCAAATATTAAAGCTAGGAATCTCGTGCTTAAAACTAAGAAGTAAGGAACAATTATTAAGGGTACTATGAAGATTCCTACAAGTAATGTTAATGTAACTGTAGATATGAATACTGTTATAACTCCTATTATCCAGATTATAATATAATAAGCTAGATATCTCTTCCAGTTGATCATGGATATTCTCTGACGTATTTCACTGAAGTTAAAGGCTGCCTTGAATTCTCCATCATATAAAGCCATGTTTGCAATGCCGATGAGTTCAATAAAACCGATGATAAAAAATAGAATTATTTGAAGATTTGAACCAGTTACAATACCCCATAAATATAATGCAGAAATTGCTGAAATAGTGGGAAGTTGATTAATATTCGATATTAATGCAATTATAATAACGGGTATAGCATAGATTATGATGACCATTACCACTTTGAATCCGTCTATGAACATTTTCATCCATTCATTAAAAATGGGAAGTTCATCTGAACCGTTAAATGATGTTTTCAATATCCGGAGAAGATAACCTGCAGGTATAAATCCAATTATTAAAAAAAAAGATAGAAATATGTTAGAAATACCTATTAAAGCTATTAATGATATGAAACCCAACGCAATGATCTTCATCCAGTTATCAAAGGAGTACTTAACCGAACTTACAATCATTTTTTGAGAATCCAAGATAATTTCTTCAAAATCCATTATTTAATATCCCCACAAATTAATTTAATGCATCATATGAAATTTAAAATTATTTATTAAATATTAATAATTACTTTCAAATATTCCGTTAGCATCTTAATTCTTATTAATCTTATTAATTATAACATCGCATTTTTTTATTTATTCTTATATTAATGAGAGAATTAAGTTATTAATAAAATATGGAAATTTAATATTATCATATATTAATAAAGATTTTAAAATGATTTAAATTGAAAATCCTAACAAAAATTAATAAAATATTAGTTATTTTTTAAATGAAAAGTCTAAATAAAAAAATAGAAAAAAATAATGATTTATTTTTAAAATTTTAAATCCTTTTTAGTACGGCTAATATCAGTTTAACCGCGTTTTCCACATCATCAAGATTAACCACACTAACTGGGGTGTGTATATATCTTGAGGCTGGTGATATAACTCCAGTGGGTATACCTTCACGAGTGAGGTGTATAGATGTGGCGTCGGTGGTTCCACCATCACTAACTTCTAATTGATAAGGAATTCCTTCCTCTTCCGCTGTGGATATGAGTAGTTCTTTAACTTGTGGATGAGTTATAAGTCCCCTACCACTAGCATCGGTGAGTATGATTGCCGGTCCTTTACCCGCCTTAGATGGTGCATCCTCCTCTTTTATTCCAGGATGATCTCCAGAGATAGTTACATCCAATGCTAATGCCATATCTGGATTAATTCCAAAAGCACTGGTTTTAGCACCCTTAAGACCTACTTCTTCTTGAACAGTACCTACACCATATAAAGTTGCTTCACTTTCTACTTGTTTCAATACTTCAATAAGAATAGCACAACCTACACGATTATCTAAAGCTTTACCCATAACTAACCTATTATCCAGTTCTTTGAATTCTTGTTTAATAATAATAGGATCCCCAATGTTAACACGTTTTAGAGCATCTTCCTTACTAGAAGCACCTATATCAATAAACATATCTTCAAATTCAAGTATCTTCTTCCTCTCCGTTGCTTTCATCTTATGTGGCGGTTTAGAACCTATAACACCAGTTACATTTCCCTTTGCAGTTTGAATGTAAACAGTTTGATTTAGAAGCATCTGATCATTTATTCCACCAATTTTAGAGAATTTTATGAATCCTTTTTTATCAATGAATCTAACCATTAATCCAATTTCATCCATATGAGCAGCTAACATAACCTTTTTATTTCCAGGATCACCATTTTTTATAGCTATGAGATTACCCATGTTATCTACACGTATTTCATCAACATATTCATTTAATTCCAAAGTCATTAAATCTCGAACTTCATTTTCGAAACCAGATACACCCGGAGCGTTTGAGAGTTTTTTTAACAAATCTTTCATATTTTTCAGTCCTCTAAAAAAAAATAATTCCATTTTAATTTTTATAATAATTTATTATTCGAGTGTCTAAAATTTATATTATTATAATGATCTTATTAATATCAATAAGCCTATTAATATTATTACAATGGGTCCTGCCTCTTTTTGTACTAAATTGAAAGGTATAAGGCCTATATTTACTCCGTACCATAGTATACCTAATATTACAAATATGATGCCAATATAAACTCCCCATTTATTAATTTGTCTCTTCCTCTTTTTAGAGGTGTTTTCAGATCGACTTATATCCATATCATCCTTCATATCAAATATTCTCCTTATAAATCAATTCTTTTTATCCGGATATATCAGAAGTATTAATTCCTATATTATAAACGTGCTTACCAGAGGTTACTGTATCACTTGAGTCTGATACATTGTATCCTTGACTAGTTAAAGAGTTCATGGAGTTCATTACACTAATCATTAAATTCCCACTCTGCGCAGAGGTGATGGTGCCAGATAGATTAATAGTGATACTTATATATTTATTATTATCATTTGTATTATTCATGCTTATCCCGGTGACTCTAACAGGACTCATATTGGAGTTATTAATAGATAATTGAGTAGTACCATTATCCGCGCCTATTCTAGCATCAGTGGTAACAGTATTCAATTCGCTTTCATTTGTTACTGCTACTGCAAAAACAAGCATAATGACTATTATTAAGCCAAAAACTAATAAAATATATTCTGCTGAAATTTGTCCTTTTTGATCCATTTATATCATATCAATTCTTTATGTGAAGTAATCTATAACCTTTTTGTATTAATTATAATACTATTATTCTTTTTTTAAGATCTACCATATTAATGATCATATTGTTTAATATTATAATTAATGAAAAAATTTGATCAATTCAGACCAATTACAACTTATATTTAGTCATGTTTAAATATAAAGAATTCCTAAATAAAATCACTATAATATATAGGATTATTTAACGGTGGGGTGTAATTTTGGGATTTATGAGAGATGATCCACGGGGATTCTTAATTTCTATGGATTTATTATTTGCAATCATACCTCTTACAATCGTACTGGGCATGGTAGCAGCCGATATGGGTAATATCCTATACGAAATAGAGGGTACAATCTACCAAAGCTCAACGGATAGAATAGCTGAAGACACTCTGAATACTCTAGCGGAAACTTCTGGAGACCCGCCCACATGGGAGCAAACTGGATTACCTCCTAATATTGTGGGACTTGCACAATATAATCCTAGCTCAGGGAAACCTACTCCCAATACACTAGATCCTAATAAGCTTGCTCTTCTAACTAACTCTAGTGTACAGAATTTAATTGGAATTAATATTAGCAATAATACTTATACTTATTATTTAACCATCAATTCTATAAATACTACTAGTATAAATGAAACATTTGGAAATAATAGTGTAGCTGGAAATAGTAATACTAATATAAGTAATATCGTAAGAGTTGATAAGGTGGTGCTCTGCTCTAAACTTGAATCAGTGACATCCCTTGTAGGTCAAATATTTTATAGTGGTCAAACTAGAATTTACACAGTTCCCAGCTTTACTACCAGTTATTTCTCTACTCAACAATATAGTTATTATATATTATTTGCAAATACTAATGGTAATACTAATTCTTCAGCCACTGTTGATATCAATAATAACCCAATAAATTTAACTAGCTCCAGCATATTCAACGGTTATCCAATTAACTCCAATTTCCTAAAAACTAATTCATCTAACTCCTTACAACTTTTTAATAACACCGTAACTTTAAACATCACTACCAGTAAAATTGGTGACTCCATGAATTTCTATATAGTGGAAGCCCCGGAAAACACATCTCCTAATTATATTACCTATAGTAATGTTGTTCCTCAATACTGTAATTTAACGTTATATGTGTGGACGTGACAATGATGGATGATAAAGGTTTTATATTCACGGTAGATGCGGCATTAGCTTTAATAGTAGTATTCGTATTCACAGGTTCCATTGTAACCTATAGTATGCTCCCCATTTATCAAGGAGAAGACCATCAACATCTAGAAAGTTTAGCTAGTAGTGCATTAAGTGTTATGGATCAAAGCGGCACCTTACGTGAATCTGCTGTTGATTACTCATCCAATGACTCAGCGGATGCAGTAACAGCATTACAGTCACAGTTAAATATATTGATACCATTGGGCGTTGGTTATAGTTTGCAAGTAGGTTCAAATCCGCCTGTAACCAACAATGCATTTGGAGGTTTAAGCTACTCTAATGACACGGTTACCAAAGTTGAAGTTATATCTGGTCCACAAGAAGCATGGATGGGAAGATCATTCTATAAAATAGAAGCCGTTAACTTTACCACTGTGAATCAGACTACTGTAACTACAGTGTGGAATTTCCATAATTATTTAACGAACTTCATACCATGGAGTCAGACAGGTGGTTTGAGTACATATGATTATTGGGGTGGTAGTGATACACCAGCATCTGGAAAAACTAATCCTGCTCAAACAGATATACCTATAAATTTCACTATACCTACTTCTGGCCCTATTAATAGTGCTCAAGTATTGTTTGGATCAGCTTATCAGACTAGTGAGGGAACTCCTTACGCATTTAACGTTGGTTTATATTTGAATAATAATTTAGCTTTAAACGTACCAAGTGGAAGCTTTAATTTAACCAATTATACAACACCTTATTTATATGAGGGTTCTAGTTATTATGTTTTCAATTATTTAAGTAGCTTAAACACTACATTTTTCAATAGTAGTTACCCATCTAATAATAATTTTTATCTTAAATTTATTAATGCATCAAAATATAATTCTATGCCCTGGTTTTCAATTTTAGCGAATTACACTACTACTATAAGTGTGCCTCAGGGAGTAACATTCAACACCTCCAATTTTAATAATATTGCAGGAATAGGAGAACCAACTAGATGTATATTATATAATATAACTACTGGAACAGTTACAAATACAACCAGCCAGAGTTTATCTTGGAATAATTTACAGGGTAATGATAATTACAATTTAAATACTCCTTTTATTTTAACCAATATACCTAATGAAGGAACAGGAAGTGGTTCCGCAGTTATGAGCACTGCGAATGTTGTTTTACCTAATAATACAAATTTATTGGATGCTTATGTTGTATTAAACGCGTTTGGTGGTGAAGATGGAGCTATTGTTCAAGTCAAAGACCCAATCTCAGGAAACTGGACTACAATGTTTACTTCATTTAATACAGCAGGCGTTAGTACTACCCAGAGAACTGATGGAGGATACGGTAACGTTCCAGGAATAATAAGCTTACATGATTCAAACACCGACCCTAACTATAGCACTGCGAAGGATCCTCTTAAAGTAGGTAATAATACAGTTAGAATTATTATTTGGGATGATGTATCTAGTGGTGACTATGATTTAGTGGGATTACAAAATAGTTATGTTACCATCGCTTACAGTCCTTTCCTCATAAGATGGGATACCACTATTTTTAACAATTATCAAAATGATAGTAGTAGTGTTGATAAAACTTTAACTGAAAGCGAAAACTTTAATATCCTTACTGGTGCTCAGAATGTTTTTCTCTTCTTTGGTTTAGGAACAAATACTAGAAACGTATTAGTTAAAATTAGTAATGGTACATCTAGTGCCACTATTTACAATGGTCCTCCACAGTATGATTTAAACTTAACGAATTATGATAGTTCTTCAAATCCTATTTTCACAACCAACACTAATGGTACTATAATGCCCTTACCAGGTAATTACACCTTGACTATAACTGTGACTCCATCAACAGCTTATGAATCGGGAGATTTAGCGACGAGCACTGGCAGTTATGGTGAAGAAGGTGATCCTGAGATATATTCCGGTACTAGGATATCTGTATTATATCCTCAATTCCTACAGAATGCATGGGCAGTTGGCTTTAATTCAACCCCTCAACTTGCTGAAGCAAATTCGTATAATAATTTAATGAATGAGTATCTACAACCTCTTATAAATCAAGGTTTTTATGTTAATACTAGCCTTATAAAAAATGAAACGCTTTATGCTGGAAATGTGCCTAATGCTATTCCAATAAGATTAGAGTTATGGAAGCAATCGAGTTTATAAATTATTTTGAAAGAAGATGATAAAATGGATGATAAAGGTTTTGCTTTTACACCGTTGACTTTTTTACTTTTAGTTCCAGTTATGATACTAGCTATTTCATATAATGGTATAATAAATGAAGTTAACACTATTTCAGCAATAGCTATTGGAGGTGATGTGACAATTAGTATTGCTAATAATATTGCAACTGTGATAGATGAGGATACAGGAGATGCTGGTAGATATTCAGCTCTTATTGCAGTGCAAACTGTTGTTAATAACACTAACTTGTTAGCTGGTAATGACCCATTCTTCAATCAGACCCCAGGAAATAATAGTACAACCTTCATAATTAATAATGTAGTGAGTATGCTTAATAATAATCTCACTAATACTTGTATAGATTTAGAAAATCAAACAGGAAGAACCATATACTTGAATAATATTCCTATTAACGCTAATAGCACAAACATTACTGTACTTAATTCATCGAATTTACAAATTTCACAAAATGATCCTTATGGTTTTACAATTACTGTTAGCAGTTTACCTATAAGTATTGTTCAAAATGGTCAAAATGTAACTATTTATACGCCAGTTGAAAATGCTTATGTTTCGATTCAAGGATTGGAAGATCCTTATATTTGGGTGAATACTAAGGAAAGGAATAGTTCAGTTATCTGGCCTTATCCTTATTATACTAATACATATAATACTGGAATTGCTGATTATCATTTCGCGGATCAAGTATCAGCAGGTAATCTAAATAATCTAATGGCATGTCTTGAAGGATCCAATGCATCTGGTAATTATATTAATCCTTATTACTTCCCAGATCCTCACGGACTTTCCTTCTTTGATAGATTAGAAAATAGAACAAATAATACTAGTGGAAGTCCTGCTTCAGCACGGATGAGTACATTTATAATTTATGATGTTTTAAGTACAGAGCACGGAAACCAACAATGCTCTATGATTGACCATGAATATTTCTCTGGTGTAGCAGGTTCCACGATAAAAGCTAAAGGATCAGTTGTTACAGTCCCAAGTTCAACCCAAGTATTTATAATTTCACCTACTTATGCAAGTTATCTTGGTCTTAATTTTACTTATAATACTTAAGGGAGATTAAATAATGTTTTTTGATGAGAATGGACAAGCCAGTGTAGAGTTCTTATTCATCACACTTATTGTTCTAATTCTAATAGGTAGTTTTACTAGTATAATAGCTAATGAGCAGAATCAAACATCAACCGGTAACCTTGCTCAAGCGAGGATTACTGGTGAGATGGCAGCTGAAGCTATTAACACTGTTTATACTAACGGAGTGGGTTATTCAGTTAATTTAACTGTTCCAAATAATATGACATTGTATATTAACAGTCCTCCAGGGTATGTTACAGTTGATTCATTATCATATGGACAAAATGTGAGTGTTAAATTTATACCCATAAATGTGCAAAATACTACTTTAACTACTGGTAATTATATTGTTAATAATACTATTAGTAATAATGATTATTTTATAACGTTTTAATTAAATGGTGATTTAATTTATCGATTTAAGTGATTTACCGGATGGTTGGGAAAGGACTGCTCTAATAATAGTTGGAGTGGTATTTATTATTTCAGTTATTTATGCATTTAACCCATTCCATGGGAGTGCGCCATCAAATGATACAAATATTACTCCTACTCAAACAGTTACCTATAATCAGCCAATTCAACCTCAAGTTGTTAATAACTCATCTAACTCCTCAACTACAAATTTAACCTCTAATATAACCGCTGCACAAGCTACAAACATAGCTATACAAAATAACCCAGGTTATAGTGTAGGGCAACCCATTCAAGGTAGTGTGATGGTTAACAACACTAATCATAATGTTTGGATTATTCCTTTATCTTTGAATGGATTGTCCAAAACCATATATATAGATACTAACACAGGGTTAATAGTACTTAGTACATAAACTACAATTCATATTTTTTCAGAGGAAGTTTCAATGGATACAGTCATCGTAATAGTAATGCTCGTATTATTTATATTTTTAATGGTTTTCGTATTCTCAATTGCGCTTTTAACACCCATTATTGGTAAAAAAAATCTATTATTTGTTTTATCTATAGGATTCGTGGTGGGATTGGTGGGTGGCGGATTTTTAATAGCACCGTTATATAATGATGTTCCAGATATTGCTCGTTCAATTTATACTTTGAATGATGGTGGAACTGAAATTATTAATGTTAATATTTCAACGCAGAATAATGTTGATGGTTTCATAACTGATACTGAAAAATTGAATGGAGTTAACAGTGTTCAAAGTAGTGCTGTTATTATAACTACAACTCCTTTTACTAATGATTGGGCTGATTCATTTCAAACACGTATACCGGAATCTAATCCAGGTATTGCTTCAGTTACGGTTATACCTAATAATACTATTATTTTAACAGTACAGAATAACAGTGACCCTTCAGCTATTAGTAATAATTTGGGTGATTGGTTAAACTTGGTTGATAATGTAACTCTATTAAATAGTAACGTTATGATTGCCGTTAATGTGGATTCCAGTCAGGTGGAATCAGTATCAAATAATCTACCCGGGAATGAATCAGTTGTAACTAATATTACAGGTCCTGTGGAGAATAATATCGCTAATTTAATGAAAACATTCCCTAGTAGTAATGAGATTATTCTTCTCTGTGGATTATTAGGGTTATTCATTGGTTTTGTTGGCTTATCAGTTGATGGTATGTATCAAGTCTGGGAGCGAATACGTAACTGGTTAATTAACTGGAAAAATTAAAAAAAATATATTTTTAAGGGTTTTCATTTAAATATATTTTTTTAAAAAAAAATTAAAAGATAATTAATGAAAAATATTTTATAAAAATTCTTTTTTTTTGAGGTGCAAAAAATTTTGATAGCAGCGGTTCTTTACTCAGGAGGGAAGGATAGTACCATGGCTACTTATAAAGCCCTGGAACACGGCTGGAGAGTCAAATATTTGGTATCTATGATATCTAAAAATCTCGAATCCTATATGTATCACTCTAGTAACATTCACCTCACAGAACTATCAGCTCAAGCTATGAATATACCTTTAATTAAAGCTGGTACTAAGGGTGAGAAGGAGAGGGAGTTAGAGGATTTAAGATTAGTTTTAAGTGATTTAAAAGATGATGGGGTGGAAGCCATATTCACTGGTGCTCTAGCTTCTCAATATCAGAAATCCCGTATTGATAAACTTTGTGATAGTCTCTCACTAAAATCATGCGCACCTCTCTGGCACCGTGACCCTCTTGAGTATATGGAGGAGCTTATAAAAGCTGATTTTGAAGTAATAATAGTCAGTGTTTCAGCTGAGGGATTAGATGAATCTTGGTTGGGAAGACGAATCGATGAAGAATTATTAGATGAACTTCTAAATTTACATGATAAATACGGTGTGCATCTTGCCTTTGAGGGCGGTGAAGCTGAAACATTAGTATTAGACTGCCCTTTATTCCAGAAGAAAATAAATATAATTGAAGCTGAAAATATTTGGCAAAGAGACAGTGGACATTACTTTATTAAAAAAGCTGTTTTAATTGATAAATAAAAAAAAGATTATTTTATTTGTGGTGCAATCCAATCCAAGAATACATCCACATTATCTGTTTCTATTCTAACATTTATCTCACCTAATGCAGATAAATCCTCACTTATGATATTAACTAATCCTGCGTAAGCGGCTTGTTTACTTAATTTAAACAATATAACATTATCATGTAATCCTTTCAACATTATTTTACGAGCAGTATTACGGATCCTTCTCTTCTCCAATGATTCCCGTAATCTTATAAGAGACTCTTCATCCCCTGTTACTGTAATGTAATTGTCATCTATTTCTAATTCATCATAATCTAGAATATTAGATAATGCTTTTAATACTTTATCCAGGTCTTCAGTTGGATTTATAAGGACTTTAGCTTTCATCGTGTATTTCATTCTGTAGTATACTCCTTACAATATTCTTAAATTTTTTTATTGCTCCTTCATTGACTACTATATAATCACTGTTGGCTATCACGTCGCCTATTCCAAAATTTAGTTCACGTTTGTCTCTTTTAAGGAATTCAGATTTTTCTGAGGAATCATCTAATCGCATTCTTTTTTTTAATCTGTTAAAGCGAGTATGAGGTGTGGAGTGTACTGTTATGACTTTGAAGTTGGGAAAATTCTCTTTAAATATTTCCACTTCAAAGGGGCTTCTGATACCCTCAATCATGTATAAATCATTATTATTTTGAGTATTTTTTATTTTCTCGACGCATCGTTCGGCCACGACAAATTCTCCGTATTCTTGTCGTAGTTTAACCGCAGTTTCTCCTATTTCAGCATTTCTAATGGTTGCTTCCTCACGGATTACGTCACCCATCCTAATCAGTTTAAAGCCTAGACTACGCGCTACTCCTGAAGCTACGCCTTTACCGGAACCAGGCATCCCTGTTACTCCAATAACTTTCATATTAATCAGTCTTATCAATCTTTTTTTCCTTTTTAGTTGTTATGTTTTGAGCTATTAAATCCAGAGAATCCTGCAGATTTAACTGGTTATCAAAATTGTTAACTATATTTCTAAGTTCAGATTTACTTGTGTTTTTTAGTTTATCAACTTCTCTTACTAGATGAGGAATGGCTCTTATTAGATTATCTACTATGGTTATAGATGCTTTTTGAGAGGTTCGAGATAATGGATTTAAATCTATGGTTATAACAAATTTTCCATTTGATATTAATGCTTCTGTCCGGTCACCATCCTCTAATGGAACTAGAACAACATCTGATTGATTAACTCCAATTTTACTACTCTTAGATCTGGGACCTTTTAATCCTTCTATAGTTACTGATTCTTCTTCCACTCCTAAAACTTCAAATGCACCAGCATCTTCTAGAATTTTTCTTATATTTTTTATTCTTTCTGATGTTCTGTAGAATAAATTGATTTCTAATTTAGCATCCAAACTCTGGGTCAATATTACTACTTCATGGGATGCAAGAGCTGCTGTGTTACCATTAACAGATATCACAGGATATACAGCAAGTATTAATGCTGCTGCTGCTGCTTGGATGGCTTTATGTGCATTAAGTGTTGTTTTTTCTCCTATAAGATAATCAAAAGCTTCTCCTCTACCATGAGCTATTAATCCTGAATCTGATAGAATTCCATTTTTATACGCTTCCACCATCTTAGCGCGTAGCATAAGGGATTCATATCGGGGATGAGTAGGTAATACCATTATTTATTCAATCCTTAAATAAAAATTATCTATTTTTAATTTATAATTAAAAAAAAAATAATTATTAATATAGTCTAAATTAAAAAAAAATGTTCATAAGTTCCAAATTATTTTTTTTATTTTAAAACTTCAATGATTCCTATTGGCTTATTACCCTGATTATTTAAAAGTTTTTCTTCAACCTTAACTTTTACCAAGTCACCTTCTAGTGCTCCTGGATTATTTTCTACAAGGTATAGGTTAGGTTTAACATTGGATCTGATATCGTATTCAATTTTTACATGGGCGGTGTTTTTACCAGTCTCCATAACAATCCCATAAGTGAATTTACGGGAGTATCTAATCCGGAATATTAGGAAAACAGACACTACAGCAATCGCAGCGTAGATAAGCACTGATAAAGATGGGAAGAATTGGAATGCGAATGCCATTGTTAAACTAGGATTACCACTAATTATGATTAAAATTACACCCACTGCAAGGTACATTAAGAAGAAATCTCGGTATGCATTGAAATCTTCCGTATACATGAGTTTAACCTTAGTAAATAATACATATATAATGAAAGCTGAGATTAAACCACCTAATATAATGAATAGAGTTAATGATAGGAAATTGAATATTTCGAGTATGGAAAATACTAAGAATCCGGCGCCTGCTATTTGAAGATGTAGTATTGTCGTTTCTTTTTCCTCGGAAGTGAAGTTTCCAGATATATAAACTGCATCTGAATCTTCTCGTTTAGTGGTGGATTGAACTGCCTGTTTTTGATTATTGTAAGCTTCTTTAAATCCAGCAATATTCATGTTAGTAGTTATCTTGTTTACATTCTCTTTAATCTCAACTGAATCCATTTTATCCCTGATTTCATCAGTATTGATATTCATTATTAACTTTGGAATCTTAGGGATTGCTAAGATAAGCATACCTATAAAATCGATTAATTTGAGGATTAACTCACCGAATTTAGCAAATATATTCATTATTTAATATTCTCCAAGTATTATACATTAATTAATTTGATGATTGTAAAATTTTAATTATATAAATTAATTTATATTAATGGTTATAGTACTTCCCACTGGCCAGGAAATCGTGAAAGTATGCCACTGAGTATTAGTAGAGATAATAGGATTATTACCAGTGATTGTGATTGGGATATTAGATGGTACCGTTGCATTCACATAAGGTACGTTAACATTGGGGATGCTAGCGTTAACAAGGATACCTGTAAGACTCAAGTTCAAAAGATTATCAGTGCCATCATAAATTAAATTAGTGTTGTTTTGAGGAATGTAAACATTCACTGTTCTTTGCGAGCTAGGGCCATTCGCATATACCACGTCAACAGCATTAGCTATGGTAGATACAGCTGTCTCTGCATCACTAGTTACTGAAACATTTTGACTATCAGTTATAGCATGACTAGCAAATGGTATAGTAACAGTGAATAGGATTATTAGGAATATTAATATTAAGAATAAGTATTCCACTGAAACTTGTCCTTTACTATCCAATTTTCTCCCACCCTTACTATTATTATTTTGATATTAATTGTTTATATATAAATATGTTTAGTATAAGACTGCATTTAGAATCTTCAATAATATAAAAGCTAAATCACCAATAAAAAGTGATATTAAAAGACCAATAAATATAGAAGGTGCGAAGGGTACTCCTTTTTTAACACGGTAATTATCATTCATCCTACCTTCACTAACTAATTTTTTCAGAAGAGTTATATCCTCCAAGTTTAAACCAGCAGCGCGATTATAAATTAATATTTTACCATGAGAATTATTAATATGAGTTAAATCCCCAGTTTTTACACTCTTCCTAACTTTGTCAGTGAATCGTTTATCATCCACATAAACTTCACCATCATTCTCGTAGAGATTATAAGCAGGAATCATACCCTCCTTAAGTTCATTTATATGATAATCATCTTGAAGAGCTTCCCTACTTACACTTGTTAATAATACTCTAAGTACTCCAAAAACAGTGAGACTAATAAATAATACAATTATGCCTATGATGGTTACTGGCAAGTTATGAATTAAAGCAAATACAGTGACTAAAGATATCAATACAGCTTTCACCTGATTAGGAAGTCTTGAAATTATAAGTGAGAGCAGAAAAGTCAGTATTGCTACTACTATTAATATTTGAAATGGTAAATGAGGTGTTATAAAGTAAGCTAAAGTAACTGATGAAGTAATAACTAATGTTAATACAATATTCTTACGATAATCCTTTACAGGAGATAATAATTCACCTATTAAGTATTTTTTATTTTTAATTACTATAAATAATACGTAAATTAAAAGGAATGGTAACATGGAGAGTATACTGTTAATAATAAGTGTTAAGGGAAAAGGATAACTGGCAGTGATGGGTAAGGTGATGTTGAAGAGCTGGTAATTTAGTAAAGTAGGATAGAATGGGATAAGTGCTGCAAGTGCGGTGAAGAGTTTAACATCTCCTCCAGCCCAGGCACCCATTTTCCAGAATAGATAACCAAAAAGGAAGACCAAGAGTGTGACGATTAGTGTGCCCAAAAGAAGTAGAAGGTTACCAGTAGTTATATAGTAAATTCCATTTAATATTATTCCTACCCCTATTAATGGAAAAGTGAGTTTATTAGGGATTATTCCCCATCGGAGATCTGAGTAACTTGCATAGATACATGCAGCTATAGCTATAATTATCGCAATCAATGGTATACTAATAATCATTTTGAAATAAACCTCCATTCACTCTTTAAACCATTATAGAATATAATGGTTTGGATTAAAATGGATTTATATATTTAATTATAAAGATTTATTAATAAAATAAAATTTAAAGTGAATTATTCTTATTATCAATAGCTGCCTTAATAAACGATACAAAGATGGGATGAGCATTATTAGGTCTAGATTTAAATTCCGGATGGAATTGACATCCTAAAAACCATGGATGATCCTTAATTTCCACCATCTCCACCAATACATTATCAGGAGAAACACCAGAAATCACTAAACCTTCATCCTCCAGACTCTCACGAAATTCATTATTAAATTCAAATCGATGCCGATGCCTTTCACTCACTAAATCTTCTTTATAAGCCTCGTAAGCAATAGTATCCTTCTTTATTTTACAAGGATACGCACCTAATCTCATAGATCCGCCCATATTCTCAATATTCTCCTGCTCCAGCATAATATCAATAACCGGATTTTTAGCGTTACTTTCAAATTCCGTACTATTAGCATCCTCCCAACCATGCAATCGAGCATATTCAATAACCATACACTGCATACCTAAACATATTCCAAAAAGTGGTATCTCCTCTTCAATAGAATATCGAACAGCATCTAATTTACCAGTGATACCACGCTCACCAAAACCACCAGGTATTAGTAATGCATTAAATTGACGTATTTTATCCATATTTAAAGTATCTTCAGCACGTATATATTCAATATCAACTTTAACCCCTAATTCCGCAGCAGCATGCTTTAAAGCTTCTCTTATACTAATATACGCATCCTCTAACTCCACATATTTACCGATTATACCGACCTTAACTCGTGTACCATCTAACTTTAATGATTCAACTATCTGACTCCACTCATAGAGATCTGGTTTATGAGCCTCCATTTTAAGCCTGTTTAATATGTAATCACCCATATTTTCCCTATTCAGTATTATAGGTACTTCATAAATAGAGTGAACGTCAGGAGCATTTATAACAGCTTTCCGCTCCACATCACAGAAATGAGCTATTTTATCTTTTAAATGAATATCAATTGGCAGTTCACTACGACAGATTATCATATCCGGATTTATACCCGTGCTTCTAAGTTCTTTAGTGCTATGTTGAGTGGGTTTAGTTTTAAATTCTCCAGCTGCCCTTAAATATGGTACATAAGTCACATGAACGAACATTACATTATCCTGACCCTCCTCATTACGAAGCTGTCTGAGAGCTTCAAGGAATGGTTGACTTTCAATGTCACCTACAGTTCCACCCACCTCCACTAAAACGACTTCAGCTTGGGTTTTGCTTGAAATCTCTCTGATCATAGATTTAATTTCATCAGTAATGTGTGGAATTATCTGAACACAGCTTCCCAAGTAATCACCTTTACGCTCCTTATTTATAACTGATGAGTAAACTTTACCCGTGGTTATATTGGATTCACCGCTGAGATTAACATTCAGAAATCTTTCATAGTGACCTAAATCCAGATCAGTTTCCATACCATCCTCGGTTACGAAAACTTCACCATGCTGATAAGGATTAAGTGTCCCGGAATCCCAATTAAGGTATGGATCAATCTTTATAGCTGTAACATCTACACCATAACTCCTTAAAATCCTCCCAATAGATGCTGCTGTTATTCCTTTTCCAATGGAACTTACTACACCACCAGTAACCACTATATATTTTGACAGTTTAATCAACTCCTAAAAAAAAAATAAATTTTTACATCCCCCAGAAAAAAATGGAATACATAAATAATTTTTTTTTATTTAAATTAAATAATTTTTTTTAATCTTTAATGAATATTAATGTAAAACCTTTTATATTAAAACTCTTTCATTTATTATTTAAAAAAATTATATAATATTAGAGTAAGTTATATAATTCTTTATGAATCTATATCCATCCATTAAACCCTGGGAACCGTTTTTTGCTGAGTATTCATCATAAAATTTCACATCATCCCGTTTACCAAGTGTCGAATACATAGCATATGGTATGGGATCACAAGTATGTGTTCTAAATAGTATTGGTGTGGGATGATCCGGTAGAATAGAAATAGAGTAATCATTGAACTCTGATAAATTATTTAAAAGTTCCTCTATGATTCTATAATCAATTCGTTCTATGGCTTTAATTTTCTCAGTAAGATTACCTGCATGGCCAGCTTCATCAGGAGCTTCTACATGAATAAATATAATATCATGTTCTTCTAATCCTTTAAGAGCGTATTTAGCTTTAGCACAGTAATTAGTATCATAATAACCAGTGGCTCCAGGAACATTTATATTAGTTAATCCTAAATAAACTCCTATTCCCTTTATGAGATCCACTCCAGTAATAGTAGCTCCTTTAAGACCATATTTTTCTTTGAATGAAGTCATTTGAGGCTTACCACCCTGACCCCACAGCCAAATCATATTAGCAGGTTTTTTACCATTTTCTATTCTTTTAAGGTTAATTGGATGATTTTCAAGCACTTTTCGGGAGTCATCCATTATTTTATTTAGTATAACTGCTTTTTCATATTCACCTGGTTTTATAAGGTTATCTGATAGGGGTTTATTAATTATGTCGTGTGGTGGTGTTGATTTAATATGTGATGATCCATTATTTTTGAATATGAATAAGTTCCGATAACTAGTTCCGAGATAAAACTTTCCCCAATGGTAAAAATGTTGATTTAAAGCTTCTATAAGCTCTGAAGCCTCCCCGGTAGTGATGTGATCCGCATTGAAATCTATTATACGGTTTTGTTCCATGGTAATGAAATTACATCGAAAGGCTAATTCATCTTCTTTAAAATCTGCACCTATACTAGCTGCTTCCAATGGTCCACGGCCAGTGTAACATTCTTTTGGGTTGTAACCCATTATGGATAGATTAGCCACATCTGATCCCGGCTCCATACCATTGGGAACTGTTTTAAGTAACCCACTTACACCATTGGATGCTATATAATCCATGTTAGGAGTCACTGCCGCTTGTAAAGGTGTTTTACCCTCTAACTCATTTAGAGGGTTATCAGCCATACCATCCCCTATAATTACTACATACTTCATAATATCTAAACAACTCTCCATTACTACTTATTTTTAATTTGCAGGATTAAAAATCCCTAAAAAAATAATAATAATTAATTATTTTCATAAGAAAAAATCAGTTTTATTTTATATATTCTTCATTGATTTTGAAATGCTTATAAGATCACTTAATATGGCTGAAGCGGTTTCAATTGAACCAGCGCCTTTACCCACGACTGTAACATCATCTGCTAAGTCTGTTTTAAGAGTAGCAACATTCAAGGTTCCTTCTACAGCGAAGGGTGAACCTTCACTTACTAGTCGAGGTGAAACTTCCAAGGAGTCTGGTGAAACTTCTCCGATAAGTTTTATAAGGTAACCCTCTTTTTTCGCTAACTGTATTGATTTTGGGGTAATCTGTGATATACCCTTCACTATAACATCATTATAAGTTACATTCATATTCATTATACTGTTAGCGAGTATAACCACTTTACAGGCAGCATCCTCTCCTTCTACATCCTGAGTGGGGTCAGTTTCAGCTATACCCATCTCTTTAGCTTCATTAAGGGTTTGATTATATGATGAACCTTCTTTAGCCATTCGACTTAGTATATAATTAGTTGTACCATTCAAAATACCGTAAATTGACTTTATTTCACAACCGGATAGCGTTTCATGAGCAAAATTTATAATTGGCATAGCTCCTCCAACTGAAGCTTCATATTTAAACATTACCTTATTAGTCTGTGCAGTATCTCTCAATTCAGTGAATCCTAATGCTAACGGACCTTTATTACTGGTAACCACATTTTTTCCAGTATTCATTGCTTTTAACATATGACTTCTTGCAGGTTCACTGTCATTTATATTAGTGGGTGTAACTTCTACTAAACAATCATATTCAATCGTATCTAGTAAATCCATACCTGTTACACCACTGAATCCATAATCTGGGTAATCGGATACTTTTCCCGTATTCTGTTTAGTTTCTAAGAGTAATGCAGGGTTAATACCATCCTCTGATATTACAGCCCCTTCACTATCTGCCACTGCCACTATTTGGAGATCTAAATCATAATCCTTTTTTATACGGTTTCTTTTCATATTAAATACTCGGGCAACTCCCTGCCCTACTGATCCAAATCCAATGATACATATCCTCATAAAATAAATTCCTCCCCTTAAAAATAATAAAATTTATTTATTTAAAATAAATTTTTAAACTTCATTTATAACTAGGAATCCTTTATTATTTCCTAATTCCTTTATTTTACTGGTAATCATTTTTTTACGGCCATAATCTGCTTCAATTATAATTTTAGATGCTGAGTGCTCAGGATGATCTGACATTTTCAAATCCAAATCAGCCACTCTTACACCTTCCAACTGGTTTAATATATTTACCGTATCTTTAACATCTTGATCAACAATATTTCCAATGAATATGGTGGTGATCTTCTCCTTACGGAGGATTCCATCCACTCGCATGATTTGAATTCCATCAGCTTCTAACTTCTTTAAAACTGTATTTAAGGTTTCTTCATTACCTTCAATTGTTATTTGAACCGGAATAGTTCCCCTTTCAGTTTTCACATCCCTTTGATGGATTACCGCTACAATATTCGCGCCTAATCTTCCAATAGGGTTTAATGCATCTAAAAGTTGACCCGGCACATCTAATAATTCCAGAACTAATTTTAACCTCATATTATCTAACCCATTTACTTATTTCCACTATAACATTACCTTCTTCATCAACATTAGCATTTCTTAGTATCTTATCAGGATTTTTATCTACTCCAACATCTTCACGGGCTAAATTCACATTATCAACCATGTAATGAGTCTCTTCAAGTTCAGGAATATTTTTTAAAGCCTCTGAAAATTTTTCAACAATTAATTCTGCTTCCTTCTCAATCTTCATAAGTCTTACAATCCCCCATAAAACTTTATTTTTAGTATTTAATAATATCTATAACTTTTTATATCCATTTCAGTGAATTAAGAGTTTTCATGTAAGATTCGTCCTTCAAAACCTTCCGAACTAATATTTTATGGATGCCGGAACCGTACTGCGCGGCTTTCTTCGGACGGGATACAATCATTTCTGGTACACCACATTCTAGTGCAACTCTTCTTAAGATGCATTTTCTTAGAACATCATTATAATTATCTATTTTATACTTCATAGGTATATTTATTGCCATATTTATAACATCCATATCCAGGTAGGGCACTCGTAACTCTACACTACTCGCCATGGCTACTGCATCATCACGCTGGAGATTCACATGGTAAAGATTCAATAAATCCTCGTCTAAGTCTGCTTGAGCCTCTTCACCCTTCTGTTGATAAAATTCAAGGTAGCGATGATAACCTGCAAAGAGTTCATCAGCACCCTGCCCAGAAAGCATAACCTTTAAATCATCCTGATAAGCCATCTCCGCAGTTATATAAACCGGCATTCCCACACCTAACTTCATAATGTTAAATTCTTCTATACTCTTTAACACTAACGGAAGATAATATTTAACATCCTCCACATCTACAATTTTAGTATGTAATGGTAAATCCATAATTTCTGCTGTTTTTAGAGCATATTTAAGATCCACTGAATCTTTATGTCCCACCGTGTAGAGGTAAGTATCTACATCTAATTCCTTTGATAAATATGCTAACAATGTACTATCCACACCTGCAGAGAACATTACTCCCACCTCTGAAAGTCCTTTCAATCGTTTCTCCACAGATTTGAGTAAATAATGCTTTAAATGGATTGTTAAAGTATCCTTAAAGTTATTATAATTATCCTTCAAATGATTATCATTAACCGTACAAACTTTTTTATTTAGAATCGGTTTTAATCCACCATTATACTCAACCATCCTCCAATTATAAAGCATATATCCTGGTGGTAGTGTTTCCACTTCTTCTATACCCACATTCCATAATGCTTTCCTTTCAGAAGCAAAAGCAGAAAATTTTTTATATTTATTTATACCAAAATATAATGGTTTCACACCCACCGGATCTCTAACTACTATTAAATCCGTACCATCATACACTGCAAAGGCATAATCACCATCTAAATACTTCACAGTTTCTAATATGGCTTGTTTAAGTGAATGATGATAAAACTTCTTAATCAGATGTAATATTACTTCACAATCTGAATCCGATTTAAATTCACTATTTAAAAATTTTTTA
Source organism: Methanobacterium sp. (assembly GCA_015661405.1). GTDB lineage: Archaea > Methanobacteriota > Methanobacteria > Methanobacteriales > Methanobacteriaceae > Methanobacterium_A. The sequence goes on along the minus strand of JACWMK010000016.1, from coordinate 6,704 downwards.
AGTTCTTGATAATTATAAATTTCACCATTACAAATTAAAACAAGCTTATCTTCATGTAATGGTTGTGAGGATTCACATCCTACAATGGAAAGTAAATTATGCCCTAAACCAAAGTTACCCTCCGGCACATTAAGATCATCCAATTCATCATAGATAGTTTCATTATCTACAAATACACCGCTTCCATCAGGCCCCCGATGTTTCAGAGTAACCATCATATCATATAATTCTCTGGAGATGTTTTCCCCATTTATTCCAACAATAGCACACATTTTTTATAAATCTCTTAAAAAAACTTTATAAATTTTATTAAATTTTAAGTTAAAAAAACATCTATTATTTTTAAATTAAATTTAATCTATTTATTACTTAAACTTCATCTATAAAAGTGAATATTCCTAAAAATAATAATTTACTAGAATTATAATCCACCTTTAAATTTGCGGATTTCCAATAAAAAAAAATTTTAGATCTAACTTATTATTTGAATAATTTAAGATTAATAATGTTTAAAATAAGTAAATAACCGAGCTTAAAATCTAAATAAATCTATCTTTTAATTTAGAATTATAAAATATCTTGTTCTGGGAATTAGAATATTTTATAATTTCAATCCAAAATCTTTTAACAACTGTGAGCTTCTGAACCCATACAAGCTCGGCAATTTACTGGTATTGTATCTTTTTCATGATGCAATTGACAAATTACTTCTTCAGCCTTAATTTTCTTGCATATCTGACACATTTTAGGTATAATATCATTTTGACCTGCTTTTCCATCTATGATATCTTTTGCAAATTCATTGATCATATCATGGATTTCTGGCGCGAATTTAAGTCCATGCCCTCTTTTATCACTAATATACTGGGACACTGCAGGTTGAGTTATATCCAAAAGTTCTGAAATCTGTTTCTGCTTCATACCCAACTTTAAAAGTTCTTTAGCTAATTCCGATCGTATCGTTGGAATAACATACCATACAACTATTTCACAAGGAGGTCTCATCTTTCTCTCATCACCCATTAATTTTTTTTAATTTAATCTATACTTTTATACTCAAAATTTTTTTTTTACATTTATATAAATATATTTAGTAAGATATTTTACAAAAAATCTTTTTTTTATATTCCCGCTCCTTCAGCGAATATATCTTCTAATTCTTTTTTCTCTATTTCAGATTTTTTCGTCATAATACCATTCATTTTAATAATATCAGCAGAAATACCTAAAGCTCTCAACTCTTTCTCCATTTCATCCTGTCTTTCCAAGATTAATTGGATAACTTCTGCCACAGGATCAGGTAATTCTCCATGATCCAAGTCAATAGCACACTTCCTCTTCTCATTAACATTTCGACCAGGTATACCTACCACAGTGGCACCATTAGGCACTGATTTTAATACCACAGATCCAGCCCCTACTTTGGAGCAATCCCCAATTTCAATATCACCTATTATTTTAGCTCCAGAGCCAATTACCACTCCACTTCCAATGGTGGGATGTCTTTTCTTCTTCTCCAGACTAGTACCGCCTAAAACTACTCCTTGATAAATAAGTACATCCTCACCAACTATGGCGGTTTCTCCTATCACTACTCCCATTCCATGGTCAATGAAAACACGTTTACCAATGGTTGCTCCTGGATGTATTTCAATTCCAGTTAAAAGACGACCCAAAGCCGAGAAAAATCGGCCAGTGAATAAATGATTACGAGTCCAAAACCAGTTCGCTAATCTATAAAACCAAATAGCATGTAATCCAGGATAAAGGAAAAAAATCTCTAAAGTGCTTTTTGCAGCGGGATCTCTGGCATAAACCATCTGAATATCTTCCCTTATCCTTTCAAACATTATTCCCTTAACTCCCACTCAAATTTATTAAAAATTATTTTATAATATAATTTAATTCCATTTATACATTTGAAATTTAAATAAAAATTTTATTTTATTGTAACTTAATCTTTTAGATTTGTGGGAATACATTCTCGTCATAGGGTTTGTAAATCTCCTCAAACACCCATTCAACACTTAAATATCTTTCACCAGTATCCGGTAGTATTGCGATTATTCTTTTACCTTTATTCTCCGGCCTTTTACCTAATTCAAGCGCAGCCCAGGTTGCTGCTCCAGAGGATATACCTGCGAGTATTCCCTCTTCCCTAGCAAGTCTTACTAATGTTTTACCAGCATCTTCATCTTTAACTGGGATAATCTCATCAATCAAATCTGTTCTTAAAACTTCAGGTATGAATCCTGCCCCTATTCCCTGTATCCTGTGTGGTCCTTTTTCTTTTCCAGCTAATACTTGTGATGTTATAGGTTCAACTGCAACTGCTTTAAATTCAGGATTTCTTTCTTTTATCACTTCAGCAATTCCAGTTATCGTTCCACCGGTACCCACACCAGCAACTACAATATCCACATCACCACCAGTGTCTCTCCAGATTTCTTCAGCAGTAGTTTCTCGGTGTATCTTGGGGTTTGCAGGATTTTTAAATTGCTGGGGGAGCACAGCATTAGGAATTTCTCTTGCAAGTTCTTCTGCCTTTGCTACAGCACCAGGCATACCATTTGCACCTGGTGTTAAAACTATTTCCGCGCCAAAGGTTGCTAAAAGCTTCCTCCTCTCTATTGACATTGTATCTGGCATGGTTAATATTAATTTATAACCTTTAGCTGCTGCAGCAAAACCTAGAGCAATCCCAGTGTTCCCACTGGTAGGTTCAATTAAAACCGAGTTTTCATTTATTACACCAGCTTCTTCTCCAGCTTCAATCATAGCTACTCCAATCCTATCCTTTACACTGCTTAAAGGATTAAAAGATTCAAGTTTTGCTATAATATCTGCATTTACACCTTTAGCTATTTTGTTAAGTCTAACTAAAGGAGTGTTTCCAATCAATTCCGTTGAATTGTTTGCTATTCCTCTTGTCAATTCAGGTATTTTCACCATTATTTATTCTCTCCTTATATTTCTCTACCTAATAATATATAGCTATTGTTATACAAAATTTATTATAATAACTATTAGAATTCCTTCAAGAAATTTAATCAATTAAATATTCTCTTTAAGAATATTTTCTCTTATCTTTAATTATGTAGAATTAAAAATAATAAATTTACTAAAAAAAGTACAGTCAAATTTTAAATGAAAACTTACTATTATATATATTAAATTTATTTAATTTTTTTAAATAAATCCTATATAATATATTGTAAAATTGAAATAATTTTTAAAAAAAAATAATTTTTAATAGAATCTTTACTTCATAATTTTTGACTCAATTTTATCCATAATTTTTAATATTCTACTTGAAATTTCTGATTCCGGTTCTTTAATTACAATAGGAGTTCCAGCATCAGAAGCAGCAGATGTTTCTACATCTAAAGGTAAACTTCCAAGAAAAGAGACATCTAATCTTTCAGCCATTTCTGCAGTATTACCCTTACCAAATATTAAAATTTCATTTTTACATTGCGGACATATAAAGCCAGACATGTTCTCAATTATTCCAATTATTGGAATTTTCAAACTTTTAACTAAATTAACACTTTTCCTTACATCTTCTTGCACTACTGATTGTGGTGTGGTAATTATTACAACACCATCTAATGGAATCGTCTGTAATATTGTTAAAGGCTCATCACCAGTACCTGGTGGATTATCAATAATTAACACATCTAAATCACCCCAGATAACCTCTGCAAAAAATTGTTTAATTACACCAGTTTTTGCAGGACCCCTCCAAATAAGCGGTTCATCCTGGGAGGATAAGAAAAATCCTACAGACATCACTTTAATGCCTTCATCAGTTTCAATTGGTATTATACCCTCAGGATCAAACTTTAAATTTTTCCCTTCCACTCCGAACATCATTGGAACATTAGGACCATGAACATCAACATCCATGATACCCGTTTTATATCCTTTCTTTGCAAAAGCAGCGGCTAAATTTACAGCTATGGTGGATTTACCAACACCACCCTTCCCACTCATAACTGCAATTTTATGCTTAATTTTACTCATCCTCTTTATAATTTCAATTTCTTGCTCCATTAAAGCCTTTTTATGCTCTTCCTCTTTAGAAACCATTATTTAATACCTCCAAATAAAGATTTATTTGATATTAGTTCAGATGTACCTAAGAAAAATATTTAAAAATTCAAGTAATATCAAAATTAATAAATTATATAATGTTCTTTTTTAATTTTTTAGATAAATTTTTATAAAAATTGAAATTTTTTTTTGATCTATATTATATAAATGAATCATTCCCTTATTATTACTTTATAAACAAAAACATTTACAAGTTTTGGCGTAATTATCAAAATATCAATACAGATTCTGCCAAAGTTTTTTTTTGATACTATTTTTTTTGTAAATCAGAACATTTTTTTTTAACTTTTATTAAAATTTTCTAAAAAAATTTTCATTAAAAAGAATTAACTTCGATATTAATAATATTAAATCGTTTTATTCTTTTCCATTCTCAGGTTTTGAGAAGTATAATCCCGTAATGATGATGTTTCAAATTGTGCCTGCTCTTAAGTTTAAATCCAACTCCCTCAGCCCATTTTATGCATTCTTCAGATTGGGTCATATCTCCATTGGCGGTCCTCTGGGAACAGGATCATAATTCCAGTGTATTAACACCCAATTACCATCTGGCTTTAGTATTCGGAATGATTCTTTGAGTAGTTCTTCTGGATCTTCTGCGTGTAGGATATTAAAAAGCATCACATAATTTACACTTTCATCTTCAAGTCCTGAGCCTTCATGAATAAAGTCACGAAGTATGATTTTAATATTATTTAATTTTTCATGTGCTGCTCTTTCTGTAATTCTTTTTATCATTTTCTTCTTCAATGTCTATGGTATTATTGTCCCTTTTATTATTTTTGATGCTGGTATGGTGAAATTTCCATATCCACTTTCAAATTCAGCCACATTTGTTATGTTATGGTTTAGTTCCATTATTTTTTAAGATTTCTTCAGTTTTAAAAATGTTTCCTAAACTATTTCTTTTAGCATGCCATTATCTCTTATTTTCATTTTGGATTCTTTGTAGAAGTTATAATTTTACTCACTACTTTTTATATAACAATTGTTATATTAACTCATATGGAATTATTTGAACAAATTTTGTTAATTTATTTTATAATGGAAACCTTTATATATGAAATATAACAATTGTTATAATAGAGGTTGATTATAACGATCGTTATATAAGAACCTATATAACGAAAATCAATTACCTCCACCAATCCAAATTCGAATGTTTAATGCACTAGAATAAAAAAAACATAAAAATTCAGGTGTATATCTCATTAAACTTCGATTAGGAACAATCAATACCTCACCATAAATAGAGGTGCATAAAAATGTGTAGATAAAAAAAAATATTTAAAGTCCATGTTGAAACACGAGTTTTCTATCCAAGACTTTAAAACCACCGGGAACCTATCACCATAAAAAGTTCATAAGCCACAGCTTATCACCAGTACGTTTTAAATCTTGGATAGCAAAATATTAAAAGAAATGAAAATATTTAACGGAATATTAATTGGATCAAACCATCTTTCCAAGAAAAATTCTTAACTCATTTCTAAAAACCTAAGCCATAAAAAGCATCTAAAAAAAAATAATTAGAAACAAAAAAAAACATCCTCTGCCAATTGAATGTATCATCTCTTGTTTCAATTAATTTTTTTGAAAGCTTCAACTGTTATGTTTGACCTCCTTACATAACAAAACAAATCAACTCTGCCATAAAAAAATCTCTATTCCGAAGATAAAAATTGCCATTTAATTTTATCTTCGGTTATAGAGAATATAATACACGATCATTTATAAACTTAACAAATTAAACCTAATTTTTATTTTATATAATTCTAAAAAAAATTTTTATACAATAGAGAATTTCGATTTACTATTGATCTGATCATTTAAATTTTTTAAAAATTGGAATTCGTGGTTTAATTTGTTTAAAGTGGTATACGCAAATAGTTATATACTGTTATGGTTATAGGAGTATTATGAAGTCGTTTGAGAATTATTTCATGAATAAGCAGTACGCTCGTGTTCAAGAACTTGGTGATAAGCTAGCGGAGATTAATCCTCTTATTGATTGGGAATGTTTCAGACCCATTGTGCGTGGAATGTATGATAATCACTCTGAGCGTGGTGGTAGGCCAAATATTGATGAAATAGTCATGATAAAGATGTTAGTTTTGCAATCGTGGTATGGTTTATCGGATCCTGAACTGGAAAGACAAGCCAACGATCGAATATCATTTCACAAGTTTTTAGGATTCCCTGAAAGAATCCCAGACCGTTCCACGGTCTGGGCGTTCAGGGAAAGATTAATCGATACAGGCAAAGACGAGAAAATATGGACTGAACTGCAAAGACAAATCGATTCTAAGGGATTAAAAATCAAAAAAGGCGTTGTTCAAGATGCCACGTTCATTACAGCTGATCCTGGCCATCAGAGAGTGAATGAGCCTCGTGGGCCGGAAGCTAAAACGAGACGTAACAAAGACGGTGAATGGACTAAAAAACATGGGAAATCTTATTATGGCCATAAATTGCATACTATAACCGATATGTATTATGGTTTGATACGTAGACTTGAGACTACAACTGCTGAGATTCATGACAGCCGAATTGACCTCAGTGAACCGGGTGAAGTTGTTTACCGAGAC
>JACWMK010000066.1 GCA_015661405.1 Methanobacterium sp. | reverse complement strand
ATTGATCAATGTCATGAAAAATGCCATTGGTATTGTGATTACAATGGCCATTAAAATTGCAAAAACCACGTTTTCATATTTTCTATCCATATATAATCACCATCCTTGATGTTTGCAGCTTCTATTAAAATGTTAGAATATACACTTGTTTACCCTTCTTTGGTGTTAATTATGTAAACTTTTTATTTCCATAATATAAAGACAACTTAAGCTGATAATCAGAAAATGAAATGAAATTCTTGAACCAATGCTCCTTGATTAGAGATAAAATGAACTTTCTTCCTACTAAATTTGAAATATCGCGTATCTTCTTTGGCGATGGTTCTAATAAGCTGTATTTAAAAGAAGACAAGATGATATTTGAAGGAAGTGTCACGTTCATCTAAAATTTCTGGAAAACTGGAAATTTCTCCATCTAAAGATAAATGGATTCTTTTTTGGTCTCAGAAGGATGAAATAGATGCTTGGTCCTGAGATAAAACACTTTAAATAATAATATTTAAGATAATTGTATGCTTAAAAATTAAATAGAAGTATAAGTCAAGATATTGTTTTCATTTAAAAGATTATACTTTTTTATTATTAATCATCTTCTAATGATCCAATGTAGGTTGCATAGAATCCGTCAGTATCAGCATATATTGGTTTGAAACCTTGTTTTTCAGATTGTTCCATGGTTTTTTTTATATAATATCTTCCCCAGGCGGTTATGGCTTCTGAACAATTTATACTATACCATCTGAATGAGCTGTGATTATAAAGTCCGTACATGGTGTTAGCGAGTCGTTTTAATGCTTCTTGCTGTACATTTAATATTTGAAGTTCACTAGGATCTGTGGATTGTTTCATTTTTGATTTGATTCTTTTTCTATCGTGGAGAACTTTACCGATGACTGATGGCACAAAACCTGCTGGTTCTTTCCTGAATTTATGTCCTTCCTCAGGTGAGATGTAACAATTTTCTTTACTGTCATCATCCATTAAGCTGTCTGGAGAAATATTCTTGGATATTATTATGCTAGGATACAAACTTTGAAAGTCGAAGGATACTATATTGTCATGTAATCCAGTCACGGGATCCATAACATATCCTCCTATTACATGGTTTCCTTTTCGTTTGGACATTTTGGATGATGAAGGTTTATTAGGAAATACATCTCCTTTCTCAAATGTTTTTCTTATTAAATACCATTCCACTTGCTGTCCTGTGGCCATTCGAACCACGTCGAATAATGGTTGGCCTACAATTCGTGTTAATTCCATACTCAGGGGTAACATTTTTTCCCCTATTTTGGTAACGGCTACTGCATCTTCTAGTGAATATTCGAAGAGTTTTTCTAGTTTTTCACCATCATCATTCCAGCAAGTGTAAATTTCATCTCCAGGGATATCAACCTTATCATCTCCAAAAAGTTCCTTATATACTCTTTCCAGTGTGTGTCGGTCTAATTGTAGATAACGGCGCATGTAAGGGTAAAGGTCGATATGAATTATTCCTTTTATAACTGCTGCATTTCTATACCCTCTTCTCATGAATTTAAGGGGTGTTCCATCAACTCCTAATTCTAGAGGCACTCTCAATATTGCTGCTCGTTCTTTTATGTAGGGGAAGTCGAAGCCGTCTGAATTGTAGCCCAGGATAAGGTCAGGGTTTTCGGATTTAATTGTTTCCACGAATTTTTTTAGTAATTCTCGTTCATCTGGCACTGTTTCAACGAAATCGAATGAAGAATTTTTGGTGGAGAATACTTTTTGGAAGCCTTGATTACTTGAGAAACTTATCATGTTGATGGGGTCCTCACGTTCCTGTGGCATGCCCCTGGGGTTGCAGGCTTCAATATCAAAATTCAGCACATTTAATTCTGGTAAAATGGATTCCAGATGTTTGGGTTCATTTTCTATTTCGAATATGCATGTTTCATTTTCTTGTGAAGATTTATTGGAATTTAATACTTTCCCTTGTACTTCTACAGTGTTCATGGGAAATAATCCTTTATTTATTAGGTATCTGCGGTAAAATGGTATATCATGTTCCCTAACTACTTCTACGGAGGGTAAGTCCCATATTTTTTTTCTTAATTTAGGCACATCTTGTGGATGTTCCAGGGTTATCTTTAAGAATTCCTTTGATTCTCCAACATCATTTTTGCGGATTTTTTCCACTTCGAAAAGTTCCAATTCACTTAATTCATTTATACATTCATTCGCATCATATGGGATGACGTATATGTAAGGTTTGAAGTTCTTATCTAGAGCTATTATTGTTCCTTTATTTTCTTCTCCGATTATTTTGCCGAATAATCTTATAACTGCTTTATTGTTTTTGGTGATGTAATCTATGTCTAAGAGTACGAATTTTTTATTCTCCATATGAATTTAATTTTTAAAAGCCCTGTTTATATAATTTTAAAATTTATGAATAATTCTCATTTGCTTTCTACCTCAACTATCATGAACATTGATCAATATAGTATTTCACCCATATGGGAGAAGGTGAAAAGTAGCATGCAAGTGAGTGAGGGAGTGACAAATGGAAGAATTGCAGAACTATATAACCCAGGATTATTCCATGAGCATGAAGAAGTTATTATATTTGCAAGGGAAGATTTTAACAGAACATATAGTTCTATCATGGAGCAAATTAACTATATTAACAAAATAAATGTTCATTTAGATGGGGATGAAGACTGGAAGTTATTAGGTTATTGGCCGAAAATATTAGAGAGGATACACATTTTAGACATAAACATGAATTTAATGTTCAAAGAAGAACCTACACAATGCTATCTTGATACATACTTAGCTAATGAAATTGAAATTCCAAAGAGTAAGGTTGCACTATCTAGAAAGAAAGTATGCGTACAATCAAAGCTTCCGATTTGAATTAAAAATTTTATGATTTTATATGGGATTTATGATTAAAATAATATATCTTTAGAGTATAGACGAAAGTGGGAATTATGACATTATTAACCTTAATTATTTAAAACTAGTAATATTACAAACCGCAGTTTATTTTTAAATTTAGCTTATTTTTTATATCTTTTTCGGTTTGATAATAATAGTAAATAATATCTTACTTACTACGATAGCAGATAAATAATTACTATATTCACAGACATTTGCAATTAATTAAAAGAAAATATTTGTAATGTATTTGATGTTGATTCAGTGCTATAACAGTATATGATCAATGAAGTTCACTTAGAGTAAAATTTAGTATTTATAAACAATATTAATTGGAAAAAGTAATTTAGAAGAATTAAATGATATTTATTAGTTACAAAAATGAATTAGGAGTTTAAGATAAGATTTTCATGATGCCTAAACCACGTATAAAAGCAATAACAACAGTGCAATGTTTAGCATGTGGTAAAGAGAATAAAAAAGAAGCTATTTACTGCGCTGAATGTGGTAGGAAATTAAAAAATGAAGAGAGATATGGAATAAATCCCTGCCCATATTGTAAAGAGAATATAATAAATGCTAAGTTTTGCGCTAAATGTGGTAGGAAATTAAAAAATGAAGAGAAATCTGAATTAATTTCTTGTCCATATTGTGGTAAAGAGAATATACTGAATGCTAAGTTTTGCGCTAAATGTGGAGAGGAAATTAAAAATAAAAGTAAACCTGAATTAACTTCTTGTCCTTCTTGTGGGGCTGAAAACCCTAATTATGCAGATTTTTGTAATAGATGTGGTAATGCACTAAATAATGGATCAGGTATGATTATAGGAAATAATTTAGAAGATTTAGAAAAGCTTGCAGAACTAAAAGAAAAGGGAATAATCAGTGAAGAAGAATTCCAAGCTAAAAAAAAACAGATATTGGGACTTTAATCATAATGAATTAACATGGCACTTAATTATACTGATATTAGTAATAAATTAATATCTAAATTTTGAATAATAAAAATGGGGGGAATATAAAATGAAATGTTCTAATTGTGGAACAGAAAATCCTGAAGACTCACAATTTTGTACTGAATGCGGGAATAAATTAGAAAGATTTAATAGACCAGTAAATGTTGAAAAAGGTACGGTACAGCCAAAAAAAAGTAATAGGAACAAAATAATTATAGGTGGAATTGTAGTCGTGATTGTATTAATTTTTGTAGGTATAATTTTAGCAGGTAGTAATAATAGTGTAGCAACTGGAAATTCTACTTATAACATAAATGATGTTTCATTTAGCTATCCTAATAGTTTTGTTAATGCTTCAGCACCAAGTAGTATCATCAGTGGTGGTTCTACTTGGCAACAATCAGGATTTTTATTAGATAATAATTCAGGCATAAATATTCAAATTCAAACAAATCCCAATACAGCAGGATATACTTTACAAGAACTCATATTAGCTGATGAAGCATCAGTTAAACAGAATAATGGTAGTGTATTATCCACTACGAATACAACAAATCCGAATGGGGTTGTTGTAGCTGGTGATATTGAAACTTTAACTGACCCTACTTCAAACACTCCTTTAAGATACTATGACATGATATTCAGTGACTCTAAAGGAACTGTATATTCCATATCTGTCTACGGTGACGATTCTGATAACACACAAATTCAGCAGGTTCAGCAAACAATATTTAACAGTTTGAAGGTTAGTTAAAATTTTTTATAACATCTATTTTCTTTTTTCTTTTTGAACGGAACTTCTTTGACAATTAGATGTTAATAAAATAAATCGTGATATAGATGAAAATAGGGTGAAAAATTTAAATGAATTGCCTAAATTGTGGACTTGAACATGAACTTGATGCCAAATTCTGTCGAAAATGTGGGAATAAATTAGAAACGGGATATTTAATTTGTGATACCTGTGGTGATGAATTCGATTTGAACCCTGGAGAGAATCGAGAAAACTTTAAGGATGAATGTGAGGAATGCGGTGGGAAACTTAGATATGTTTATGATTTTGATTTAGAGTTAGATTCTTTTGAGGATAAATCTTCATTGATGCAACAGATAACCATCAAGTTGAAGGTTGATGATTTGGAACGTTTAAGGAAATATGCAGATATAAAGGGTGGAAATCCAGTCAGTCACTACATTACGGAAGCTGTATCGGAATATTTGGAAAAACACTATGATGAATCATAAAAACTTAATCATCATATGAAACAATTTTCTTTACTTTTGATGAATTATAATTGAAGATTAGTTTATTAAATTGAAAAATACTTCAAAATTTAAAATAGGCGGAAATATGAAATGTCAAAATTGTGGACATGAAAATGATACTGATGCTAAATTCTGCGAAAAATGTGGCTTAAATTTAAATAAATCAAGTATGCCAAACTCTACTAAGATTTTAATTGTTGTTGTAATAGTTTTAGTGGCAGGTTTAGGGTTAGTTTCTGGTATGATGTTGATGAATAATCAAGCTAAACTCATTAATAATAACACTACAGTAGCTAATAACACTCCGGTAGTTAATAACACTACATCACCATCTAATAATGTTAATACTCCAAAAAAAACTCAGAGTTTTAATAATAACAATACCCAATCAACTAAACAGACCCAACAGATCACTGCATCTCAGGCTGAAGATATAGCAGCTCAAGACACAGGTCAAACTCCAATCGATGTCGAATATGTTCCAGCTTATAATTATTATCATGTCGATCTGCAAGTTACAGGACAAAAATATACAGATTATGTATTCGTTGATGCAACCACAGGTAATATAGTGAATTGGGTTAATGGGGAGCCTACACAACAATAATATTTTCTACAATTAACTAATATGGTTACGGAGGTTTGAAAATGTATTCCGCCCAAATGGGAAGAAATATGCAGAAAATACAAGATAATATGAATCAATTAAATAAGAATCTTACTTCAGTTCAAAATGGAAAAAAGGCTTCAAAGAAATAAAACAGAAAATTGAAGAAAATAAAAATGAGTTTTCCAGGATAAATAACGAAATAAATTCATTACAACCACCAAGTAATTTATTAACTCTTCACAATACTGTTAAGGAAGGTTGTGATTGCTATATTCAGGGTGTTAATGAGTTTTTAAAATTTTATGTGGATGAAAATGACGAACACTTTATCGCCGGCGGTGTTAACATCCAAAAAGGCACTGAATTAATGTACAAAGCATCAGGTATGTTTTAAGAATAACATTATTACCGGAACAGCTTGCCTAGCATTTTCCGGCTTCGATGGTGAGTTTATAGTACATTTGCAAGGTTTTATAGATTCGAGGAAGCCACCGATGCAGAAAGAAACGGAAACAGGTTTAAAGAAATTAGTCAGGGGTACAATGTTGCTTTGGATATTGTTTTAGATTTCTATGAAAAAAATCATGATAAAAAATAAGCCTATTCAATTTATTCAAAGTTCATTGGTATTGATTGGGGTGTAATGTTGGTATAATTATTTAAGCCTTGAATAGTGATTATAGGAATAATGTTAGCGTTTAAAGATCATCCGATCAAGAGATATTATTAAACAATTAATATATTTTTAAAAATTGAGATTTAATAGAAATTCAAATTTATTTTTGAAATTATTTAATTTAGAATCCCCTCAAATTACACCCCCCATTATATTTTTTTTACGAGGGGATTCCTAATAATCATCTAAAGTATATTTCCTCCGAACCATAGTTAACTCCTTAGCAGCATCGTCTATTATTTCCATCATATTGTGGTGCTGAATCCGTGGAGTAATATCTGGCTTAACTGGGATTCTCATATCACATTTCATCATGTCACTAGAGTATAAATTTCTCCTTCTTTTTTTGTATTTCTCATATAGAGTAGAGACATACTGATAAGATGAATCAGATACTCTTTCTGGATTAAAGAGGTTCTCAATTTCATCAGTTATATTATCGAGCACGCCTACTGCTAGATTAAGCTCGGATATATTGATGGATTTACCTTTCTCCATATTTATTGAGTTGATTTGGTATATTCCGTCTATGTACTCTTTTATATCCCCGTGCCATTTTTGGAAGTCTTTACTAGGGAATATTAATAGGTCATTACCTTTCAAGAATAAATTTGGTTTGTATAATAATATCTTCCGTTTATCCATGATGCCATAACTATACCTCATGCTATCCAACAACTGGTATAAAATAAATCCACTAAATTTTTATTTTTTTTTAGAATATTATTCTGTTTTGTAATATCATCACAGACAAGGCAACTGCAAATGTCCAGGTACCTGCAACAAACATACCTGTTAATAATGTTCTGTAGTCAGTTTTAGGCTTAATTTTAGACTCTCCACAAACTAAACAACGTTCAACCATCTAAATCTCTCCTTCTAAAATTTCAGCAGCAGTTTTACTTTTACTGTTTACTGTTCGCATAATTATGGCTGTAAAACGATTATATTGGTTATCGGAGAATGTCAAGTTGCAATGAGGGCATAAATGCCAGAGCTCCTGTTCTGTGGGTTCTTTTAAATAGTAATCTTCCATGGTTTCTCTGCAGTTGGGGCATTCCATGAAATCAGATCCAGACTCTTTTCTTTTCATCTCTATTTCCTCGACCTGGTTCCTGGTAAACTCATACCAACTTAAGAAATTCTTTTTAGGAATTATAACTAATTCCCTTTGTTTCAACCTCTCAACGTTCTTTAAATCCTCTTTTACTATGTTTTTAATGTTTTCCATAATATCACTCCTTGGATGGGAATCAATATAGTGGTTAACATTAACGAGGCTTTTCCGAGAGAGCATTTGAGAAGTAAAAAAAAATAGTATTTATAATAAAAAGAATAATATGGATGAATTAATAAAATATTTAAGCGTAGATTTAAAGGCTTATTTTAAAAATAGGATAGGAAAAAATGGTTTTAGATGAAACTATAATCATTAAACTATTAGTTCTTATTAAATATTTATATTAAATGTCTGAAAGAAGTCTTATATTTTTTGATCCTGTTAAAAAATTAAAAAAAGGTAAAAAATGGGGAAATTTTTTTTTATTTGACATCTTTAACAAGTTTTTTTAGGCTATGCTGACGTAGTTAGGCAGCATATTATGTAGTCCGTAGTAGTTTAAGATTTTACTGTACACATACACTAAATTACTGAAGGGAATATTACCTAAACTGGTAGTGGCGTAGTTGGGTGCTCTGCCATTAGTGTTAATAAAATTTTGAATGTTCAAGGCTGCAGATGGGTACGATGACTCGTACAATTTACCAGGGGTGTAGGTTCCGGTTGGATTAGGTGGATTGTTAACGGTCATAATTTTTATTGGACTAAAGTTACCGTTGTTAATGTTTAATGTACCAGTAACAAGCAGTTGCAGGAATTGAGCATTACTTACAACTATCTGACCTCCGATTGTGATGTTAGGTGGTAAAACAAAGTTGTGTTCGTAGTAGATTTTAACATCGTACGCTGCACTGATTAATTGGCTGATGGAAACGGTAGTATTCACGGTGACATTAGTTTTAACGTTTTGACTATCTACAGCAGTTGATACAGCAACCACGCCAGGAGTATTTAAACCTGTTAAGGTAGAGATGGCTGTGCCATTGGAGAAGTTAGTGTTTTTAATGGTTCCTTTATTAGTTTTAAAGTTAGCTGAGCCAGTGTATGGTACTACACCACTCGCTGGGTTATGATAAACTCCATTACTGTCATGTAAAAGATCCGCGGTTACCGTAGAGTTCCCTCCCACATTCACTGATTTAGGGTTGGCGCTGAGGGTTAATATTATCCATGGATTGTAAGTTACATTTCCTTCAATCAATTTGCTGAAATTAGGGTTATTAGATCCCCACCAATTAAGCGACGCATTGACTGTTCCATCAGCTTCATTACAGATGGCGTTACCCGTAGTTGCAGTATTTCCAACTATCTGGTTGAAATCTAAAATACCTATAACGTAAGTAAATATGGCTCCACCTTTTTTAGTGGCGATGTTTTCGGTTAAGGTGCTGTTAGTAACATTAAAACTAACATTATAATCAGCGAAGATGGCTCCGCCGTTTGTTGCAGTATTATCTGTGAAGGTGCTGTCAGTTTCATTTAAATTACCATCAGTAATATAAATAGCTCCTCCACCATTATCATTTTTTCCGGTAGTAGTTACGGTGTTTTGTGTGAAGTTACAGTTAGTAATAGTTAAATTACCATCATCATCAAAGATAGCTCCTCCACCACCTCGAGCTCGAATGGTTGCGGTGTTGTGTGTGAAATTACAGTTACAGAATGTTAAATTACCATTATTGTTTATGCTTCCTCCTTCTGTTGCGGTGTTATCGGTGAATGTGCAGTTTGTGTTAGTTAAAGTACCGCTATTTGCGATGGCTCCACCACCACCTGTTGCGGTGTTATCGGTGAATGTATTGTTGGTGTCAGTTAAAGTACCCGTATTTTTTATGGCTCCACCACTACCACTAATTGCTTTGTTTTTATTAAAACTGCATTTATTAACTTTTAATGTACCATTGTTGTAAATGGCACCACCAGAACCGGGGTTGTTATCTTCTAGAGTTACTGTGTTATTGGTGAAGGTACAATCTTTCACAATTAAATTACCTATATTATTGATTCCACCACCATCATTAGTTGCAGTGTTGTTGGTGAAGCTGCAGTTAGTAACAGTTAAACTATCATCATAATTGTAGATGGCTCCACCATAAGTTGCGGTGTTGTTGTTGAATCTACAGTTAGTAATCGTTGAACTACCAATAGTAAAGATAGCTCCACCACATTCTTCTCCTCCTGCGGTGTTGTTGCTGAAGCTGCTGTTAGTAACAATTAAACTACCAGAGCTAATGATGGCCCCACCACCACTTTCATTTGCTGCGGTGTTGTTGTTGAAGCTGCTGTTAGTAACAATTAAACTACGAGAGTTAATGATGGCCCCACCATTTGTTGCGGTGTTATTATTGAAGCTGCTGTTAGTAACAATTAAACTACCACTATAATTACAGATGGCTCCACCAACATATGCGGTGTTGTTGTTGAAGCTGCAGTTAGTAACAGTTAAATTATCATTATAATTGTAGATGGCTCCGCCCAAATTGCTTGCGGTGTTGTTGGTGAATGTACAGTTATTCACTGTTAAATTACCTTGATTGTTAATGGCCCCTCCATATCTACTGGTATTGTTTCCGTTGGTTAGTATTAGGTTATCTATGATGATGTTTACTCCGGGTAGAATGTTGAATATGTTACATTTACCTTGAGCATTGATTGTAGTGTCGTTCGATTTGTCGCCGGTGATCGTCATATTTTCATTAATTCCAATGTTAATGTTACTAGATCCGGTGTATGTTCCATTGGCTAAGTGTAGTGTTCCTTGAGGATTAAGCCAATTTAAACCCTTACTGATGGTTTGGAATGGATTATCTTGACTTCCATTTCCACTGGTATCACTACCTGTGGTTGAAACGTAGATATTATTATTATTATTATTATTATTATTATTATTATTATTATTATTATTATTATTATTATTATTATTATTGATTGTTGCTGTGTTCTTATCAATACT
>JACWMK010000065.1 GCA_015661405.1 Methanobacterium sp. | reverse complement strand
TGAGAATTATTTCATGAGTAAGCAGTATGCTCGTGTTCAAGAACTGGGCGATAAGCTGGCTGAGATTGATCCGCTTATTGATTGGGAGGTTTTTAGGCCAATTGTTAGTGGAATGTATGATATCATATTGAACGCGGTGGTAGGCCTAATAATGATGAAATAGTTATGATAAAGATGTTGGTTTTACAATCGTGGTATGGTTTATCAGATCCTGAACTGGAAAGACAAGCTAATGATCGTATCTCCTTTCACAAGTTTTTAGGATTCCCTGAAAGGATTCCAGACCGTTGCACGGTCTGGGCTTTCAGAGAACGTTTAATCGATACTGGTAAAGATGAAAGAATATGGTAGAACTGCAAAGATAGATTGATTCCAAAGGATTGAAGATTAAAGAAGGTGTTATTCAAGATGCCACGTTCATAACTGCTGAGCCAGGTCACCAAAGGATTGATGAACCTCACGGTCCCGAAGCTAAAACTAGGCAAAATAAAGAAGGCGAATAGACTAAAAAAGGTGGTATCCCATTACTATATAAATTACACAGTAAAATGGATATTGAATTATGGTTTAATAAGGGAAATAGAAACCACACCTGCTTCGATTCATGATAGTCAAATTGACCTTACAAAGCCAGGAGAACTTGCATACCGGGATCGAGGATACTTAGGAGCATCTTGCAAAGGCCATAACGCCACCATGAATCGTGCAACACGTAGTCATCCACTAAGTACAAAGGATAAGAAGCTAAACAAACGCATAACTCGCAAAAGAGCACCTAGTGAACGGCCATACGTTGTAATCAAAAATATCTTCCACTCCGGCCATGTAAAAGTAACTACAACACTCAGAACACACACCAAAAACATATTTACATGCTTCTGCTACAATCTATTACAATTAATCACTCTTAAACAAAAAAACACAACCTAGCGAACACTATCAAAAAAAATTGGTAAAATAATCCAAAATTAAAGAAAAAAAAAGAAAAAAAGTCAAAAAAAACATTTAAAAATACCTGCCAAAAATCAAATAAAAAAAATCAAGTAAATTCTCTCAATGTATTTTTTTTTAAAATTGAATTTTTTTTATATAGGTTAAGCAAATTTTTACATAGATGAAGATGATGATAGTATAGTATGGTTAAAAATGGATATGAAGGACAGAAAGGATGGTTTGAAATTCCAGTAAAGAGAAGTGTTTGGACTGCCGTGAATGTTGGTGATGAAATTGAAGGTAAATATCTTAAAAGAGAATCTACACTTTTTAGAGGAAGACCTAATTATAAATATTGGTTGGAATCAAATCATCCATTGAATGATGGGGGTAAGGTTACTGTTGATGGTACTGATCATTTAAATAATTTAATGGAAGATGTGCCTATAGGGCATAAGGTTAAGATTATTTACAAAGGGGAAAGACGCAGTGCTGATCCCCAAAAAACTGCTTTTAAATTATTTGAAGTTTATTCCAATATAGTTGAAACTGAACCGTTAAATAAAAAATTCACCATTAATAATAATACTAATAAAAAAGGCCCTACATTGGCATTTGGTGAGGATCTTGAAGCAAAAAACATCATTGAACATTATAAGTTACTGTTGGAAGACCAGTATAAACCCATAACAGATGGATCTATCATTAAATTGGCGGAAAGTGATCCAGACATTACATCTAAAAATTTGATGCGAGTTAAAATACAATTGAAAGAAATGGTTAAGTCAAAGGAAATTAAATCAGGTTCAGGAGGCCAATAAATTATGGTAAAAATAGTCGCACATCCAGGAGATACCGTAGTTTTAGAAGATAAAAAGGGAAAAGAAATCCTGCACTCAACGTATAATAATATATTAGCTGTTTTAGGAGAAGACCTCAGCGGTGCAATAGATGATGATGATGAATTAGGTGATTTAGTAACTTATACGATCCCGGAATGGTTAGCTAATGATAAGGGTTTAAAAACTAAAGTTAGTGGCAGAGTGAAGAAAGAAACTAAAAAAGCAATTCTTTTAAAGATAGGTCAATCTCCTGAAACTGAGGATGTTTGGCTGCCTAAAAGTCAGATAACACTATATGATCCACCCAAGGATACATAAATAGTTTAATGGAAAAATAAAAAAAAGTATTCCATATTTGAATTAAAAAATTTTAATCAAATTTAACGACTGTTGTTACTGGTAGATGCCGAAGCCAGCCTAGGTCGCTTTGGTAAAGCATTCTTATATCTTTAATTCCTAATCGGATCATAGCTAATCTTTCTATTCCCAATCCAAAAGCGGCTACTGGAGTTTCCACTCCTAATGGTTCTAAGACTTCGGGCCGGAACATTCCAGATCCACCCAATTCAATCCATGACTCTTTTTCAGGCAGGTAAACTTCACATTCAGTGGATAAATACGTGTAAGGGAAGTATGCAGGTCTGAATCTTACTTCAAAACCTAATTTACGATAAAATTCTTTTAGAATACCAAGTAGATTCTGGAAGTTTATATCCTCCGCAGCAACTATACCTTCTACTTGATGGAATTCAGGTAAATGTTTATAGGTGATGGTTTCTCGTCGGAATACTCTGCCTACACTAAACATTTTTAATGGTGGTTTATTATCTTTAAGGAATCTAGCTGATACACAGGTAGTGTGTGTTCTTAGCACTGATTGTCGAGCCACCTCCTCATCCCAAGTGTAACCCCATCCTTCAGAGCCGGTGTCTCCACCATCAGTATGAACCCTGGAAACTCTTCTTACGAGTTCATCTCCAGGTAGTTTTGTTATCATGGGTGTTTTAATGTAGAATGTATCTTGCATCTCCCGGGCGGCGTGATCTTGGGGTTGGAATAAGCAATCGAAATTCCAGAATGCAGATTCTAAGATGGTTCCTTTTGATTCCTTGAATCCTAATTTAATGAATATATTCCTTACTTCTTCAATTATCCGTTGCAATGGATGTATTTTCCCAGGATAAACCTCGGGATACTCGGCATTAACATCATATCCCCTATATTGCAGTGACTTCCAGGAACCAGTCTTTAATTGTTTATGAGTTAATTGAGTAGCTTCTTTTTTAATTTCAAATCCAATATCCAGAATTTCCCGGCCTTTGGGTGTAATTTTGAATGTATAATTTGATTCTTCTTTAATTTTTATAATGCCTTTCCTCTTCTTCAGTGATTCAAATCCTTTTTTAAGATTTGAGGTTAAATTAGAAACCAGTAATCGCGATTCATGTAGGAGGGCCTCTAGTAATTCTTCGTCTGGATACTTACTATTTAATGCTTCTTCACCTCCACTAGTTAATTTAATGATTCCTTTATCCATAGTAGCCCATTTTTTACGCATTAACCAACCAATAGCTATTTTAACATCATTCTGATTAACACCTGATTTTTGGGTTATATCCTTCAGGGATAAGTGTTTATCTTCTTTTAATGAGTTTAATATTCTTCTTTCCGGTAATCCTTCTTTAGCATAACTTTTTCCATCATTAGATAAGCTTATAAATTTTTGAACATCCTTCTCTACTTTTATAATATCTTTTGATGATAGGGCGCCTGCAGCACTCATAACTTGTTTGATATCGAGATCTTGAGAATGTGAAACTTCTTCTGGTGTGGTTATGCCGTCAGCATCCTTAATCGCTTTCAATACTTTTTTCTCGTAGATGTGTAACTCGTTAATTATACTTTGAAGCATATTTATGGTATCCCCTTAAAAATTTATTGATAATAATTCTGATAAATGTGGTATTTATTTAATTAAAATTTTTTTTATAGTAAATTCCTCTAAAAATGCGACCATAATTGATGATGCAGTTAAATCTGCTGTTGTTCCGGGATTCAGTTTCTTTGATATGAGATTTTTATCAAAGTCTTCTAGTAAATTATATCCTTCATCATTTAATATTCCACCCATATCTATTATATATTTAGCGTCATTTAATACTTCCATTGCTATATCCGCCCCATATTTACGGGATATGAGTGTATCAGGAAATTCTGAGAGAATTGTGAGAAAAGTTTGAATGGTGGCTTTATTCATGCCATAATTAGTTTTAATATCCTTAAATAAGGGAAATCCCACTTCAAATGTCACCGGCATCTGATTTGTGAGTTCGAATGATAACATATCCCATTCAGATGATATATCAAGTACTTGGAACATGTTAATCTCATTTTTTAGAAGTTCTATTTTTGCCTTCTCACTTCCCACATCTAATTCATCTCTTTCACCCATACCACCAGCATCAGCAATATTAATTGAATCATAAAGATTTAAAGCATCCATTGGGGTGGTGGCTCTCATAATTTGATCTATGTTATCTCTAAGCTCCATGAAATTATTACTCATACCCGCTGCTGCTGATAATGGTGTTAGTAGGAGTATTATACCTAGATTAGTATTATTATCTATCCATTTATTAGTTTCATTGACAGCTTCCTTAATTAATTCTCCTAATCTAATTTTATATAATGAATCTGGTTGGTCTTTATATTTAGCACCTTTCAATGCGGCTTTCTTCATTACATCGCCAATGACAATTCCACTTATAAGGAAATCTTCAAATATCATATCCTCAAAATCTTGGGTGCGATGAACATTTCCAGGCTTCGGATATCCACTAACTTCTAAAACTGATGCAATTTGAGCAATTTTAGCCACTAAATCAGGATCCAATATAATCATTTACTCCAAAATTTTTTTTCATATTAAGCAATTATCATCTTGATTCTCTAAAAACCATGGTGTGAAATGACTTATGATTAAATCCGCCCCTGCTCTTTTAATGGAGATTAAAGATTCAATTATAGAGTCATTTGTCAAATAACCTAATTTGATAGCTGCCATAATCATTGAATATTCACCACTAACTTGATAAGCGGCTGTGGGCATTTTAAACTTATCCTTAACTGCTTTAACAATGTCAAGGTAGGGTAATGCAGGTTTAACTATTACAATATCTGTACCTTCATTTATATCTAATTCAACTTCTCTTAAAGCTTCATGCACATTAAATGGACTCATTTGATAGGTTTTTCTATCACCGAATGATGGTGCACTGCAAACTGCATCACGGAATGGTGCATAGAATGATGAAGCATATTTAGCAGCATAAGACATTATCAATGTATCATCTAATTTATTCTCGTCTAAAGTTTTTCTAATAGCCTTCACCCTACCATCCATCATATCACTAGGTGCTACTATATCTGCTCCAGCTTCAGCATGACTTAAAGCTATTTTGGAGAGATAATTAAGTGTTTCATCATTTAAAATTTTATCATCTTTTATTATTCCACAGTGTCCATGTGATGTATATTGGCACATGCAGACGTCGGAGATGACTACTAACTCTGTTTCATCCTTTAATTTATGAATAGTTCTCTGAATTATACCTTCCTTATCATACGCTGATGATCCCCTTTCATCCTTCTCTTTAGGCATCCCAAAAAGCAGGATACTAGATAATCCTAATTCTTCTAATCTTTTAGCTTCATTAACTGCATTCTTAAGTGAATACCTGTATTGACCAGGCATAGTGTCGATATGTTCCTTTTGATCATCTTTTAACGATTCTTTAATATAAAGAGGATAAATTAAATCCTCAGGATTGACCCTGGTTTCTCTTAGGATTTTTCTTATTTGAACATTCATTCTAAGCCTGCGCATTCTCGTTAAGGGGAACTCCATTTTAAATCACATTAAATATTTTTTTTTTAAATAAATTTTGGAATATAATACCAATGAACATACTCTATATCTATTTTTTGAACATCATTTAATAATTAATTTTTAAAAGTAATACTTATATCATAAATTTTTAGAATAAAAAAGAGAATTTAAATACAAAATAATTTTTTATTCTAAAGTAAATGAAGTAAATTAAAAGAAAATAGTTTAAAGTCTTCTTCTAGACTCAATTAAATCCTCTAATTTCTGCATATCAACTTCTCTTTCATATAATGATGAATCATCATCAGTATAAACATTTAAAGTCTCTTCAAATGTTCTCTTATCCTTGTTTATGTAAAATATTCCTAAAGGATATTTATCTTTTTCAGTGGCTCTCTTAAATGCTTCATTCTTGTTGTAAGGATCATATGAATCTTCAAGATAATAAGTATTGTCTTTAAACCATTGATAAGTATTTATTTTATTAAAGGTAACACAGGGTTGGAATACATCCACAAGAGAATAACCTTTATGAGTTATCGCAGCTTTGAAGGTTTCTTTCATATGCTCAGCATCTCCTGCAAAAGTTCTAGCCACAAATGATGCATCAAGAGCAATAGCAACTGCTAATGGATTAAAAGGTTCTTCTGATACACCTTCAACCTGATAAGATGTTCTCATTCCCCTTAGGGTTGTAGGGGATGCTTGGCCTTTAGTTAAACCGTAAACCATATTATCATGCACTATACAAGTTATATTAGGATTTCGGCGAATAGTGTGTATGAAGTGATTCCCTCCCTCCCCATACATGTCTCCATCACCAGTTGTAACAATAACTTTAAGGTCTTTGTTTACAGCTTTTATCGCTGTTGCCGGTGAAAGAGCTCTGCCATGAAGACTGTTATATGTATGTGATTTAAGAAAATGTGGAAGTTTTCCTGCTTGACCTATTCCAGATACGAGTACTAATCCACGAGGGTCAATTTCAAGTTCAGCTAAAACTATTTTTAAGTTACTAAGAATAAAAAAGTTCCCACAACCTGGACACCAAGAAACATCCGCATCTTTAATATCAAATACTTCTGGTTTCATACTAAACCACTTCCATGAAGCTTTTTAAGCTTTCTGTAACTTCTTCAACAGAAAAAGGCCTTCCATTATACTTTAAAATATTTTCATCTACTTTAAAATCTATTTGAAGTTTTATAAGATTAGCAAACTGTGATTCAGCATTATTTTCAAAAATAATTGTCTTATCAGCTTTATCAAGATAATTTTTAGTACTATCATGTAAAGGATAAACCTGTTTGAAATATAAAAAAGCAATATCCTCTCGATTTAAGTTATCTAAGGCTTCCTTTATGATTCCATAAGTTGATCCCCAACCTATAATTAGAATATTATAATCTGGTGATCCAATAAGTTCAGATGGAATTGAATCTTTTTTGATTCCTTCAAATTTTTTAAGGCGTTTATCAACCATTTTAGTCCTTATATCTTGGTCTTCATTTATATGTCCTTCTTCATCATGCTCATGTGGATCAACAACTACTACTCCATCCCCAAATCCAGGAATACCACGTAACGATATTCCATTATCGGCAAATTCATATCTTTTATAATTTTCACTAGTTTTAATGATATGATTTTCAATTTTAACGTTTTCTAGGTTGATTGATGGTAAATTGTAATATATATCTGCAAAATACTGATCTGAAAGTATAAAAACAGGAATCTGATATTTATCTGCCATATTAAAGGCTCTTTGTGATAGATAGAATGCATCTTCAAGTTTACCAGGGGCAAATATGATCTTAGGAGTTTCACCATGTCCATATAGAGCGAGATCTAAATCTTCTTGAGAAGTTCTGGTGGGCAGTCCAACCGCTGGACCAGGACGTTGCCCTAGATATATTACAATGGGAGTCTCGTTGATTCTGGCTAAGCCTACACCTTCTTCCATAAGTGCAAATCCACTTCCAGATGTTGCTACTAATGCTCTAGCACCTGCATAAAATGCTCCTAATCCCATGTTTATGGCAGATATTTCATCTTCGGACTGCTCAAAAATTATATTAAACTCTTCTGCGTATTTAGCTATAAAAACTTGAAGTGCGGATGATGGGGTCATGGGATAAGATGCCAGGAATCTGCAACCACCTGCAATGCAGCCCATTCCTACAACTTCTGTTCCATCTAATAAGAGTTCATCTTTAATTTGGGGGTCTTTATCTATTTCAATTTTGATTTTTCCTGAATTTAAAATGTCTTCCCCAATTTTATAACCTTCATCCCCCGCTTTAAGGTCTCCTTTAAGGATTTTTTCACCTTTTCTTCCAAATATGCTAGTTAGGCATTCATCAAAAATTTCTTTATCAATATTTAAAATCCTTGAAATCGCCCCGGCAGCTATTACATTTGCATATATCGGGCCTCCAATGTCTCTTGCAATTTTAAGAAAAGGAATTTTTATTACATCTTCTTTTTCAACGTATTTTAAAGTTTCTTCATCCCCAATTATGATAGTATTGTCAGATATCCTTTCTTTAAGATGATCTATGGCTCCTTTACTTATTGCAATTAATATGTCAATTCTATTGACATATGCACATATTCTTTTTGATGATACTCGTATTTCAGTGGAGTTTTCTCCTCCCCTAACTCTAGACATGTACTCTTTTGAGGAGCAAACATGGTATCCTCCAAATTTAACTGCCTGAATTAATATGGATTCAACTGTTTGAATACCTTGACCTGCTTCACCACAAAGGACTATAGAAACATCTTTTTGAAATAAATACTCAGACACGGTTTATCACCACTTTAATAAAATTCAGTTAGTTGTACATTTAATCATAGTTATCAGTTAACTTAAGTTTTAGCATCATAATTCAACAAATTTGCTAATAATTGAAAATTTATTTAATTAAATCCAGAATTTTTTATTTTAAATTGTATCAAATCTTTTTTTATAAATTTGATTGACATTTATACTCCATAATTTCAATCTTCAGTTTAGAGAATAACAATAATCTATTTTTTTACATAAAAGATTAATCTTTGAGGATCGTCCTTCCTTTTAAATAAAATTCATTATTACACATCGACATTTTTAAGTATTTAAAAGGGGATAATATAAGATGAATTATTGAAAATATAATCGATTTTCCCGCCTATTCAAATCAGACCATATTGGGATACCCTAAAAAAAATTTATATATTTTTTCATCGAATTATGTTTGTATACAAATAATTAGTGTTGGATATAAAAAGTATGAAAGATCTGATAAAGAATTTTGCAAAAGATGTTGGTGTTGATGATATAGGTTTTGCTTCGATTGAAAATTATAATAGTCCTAATACTCCTCCTATTAAAGAGATTTACTCCAAAGCGAAGATTATTATTGTTTTAGCTTTTCAGCAGCTTGATAATTGTGAAAATGAAAATATACAAATTGCTTCTGCAGGTAGTAAAATACTGTCAGATTTCGCGGATTCATCTACTTACAAAATTGCTCGTTTTTTAAAGCAGGAATTCAAAGCCACTGTGATAAGTATACCTAGAATGACTCCTGTAAATAGGGATATTAAAACTGGTTTGCTTTTTGCAGATGTTTCTTTACGGCACGCTGCTGTTGCTGCTGGTTTAGGATGCTTTGGTAAGCATAATCTAGTGATTCACCCTGTGATGGGTACTAAAGTAGTATTTACGGCAATTATTACTAATCTGTATATTGAACCGGATTCTCCGATTGAAGAAGATTTATGTATTGATTGTGATATCTGTTTAAATCAATGTCCTGTTAATGCATTGGATGAAGAGAATAGGACTGATGTTATGAAATGCATGTTTAATTGCAGACCATATGGATTTGCTGGATATATGCAGTTTTGGCTTAAATTCACTGAAAGCACCCCTAAAGAGCAGGAAATAATGCTCCAAGACCGCAAATTTAAGAAATTATATGATGAATTAACCTTAGGTTCGCAATATGTGTGTTTTAACTGCATTAAAAACTGTCCAGCAGGGCAATAAAAATTTTTATTCTATTTTTTAGAATCAAATCCAAAAATTTCTTTAGTAATTACTTAATTTGAGAATTTTTTTTGAATTCATTTAAAATTTTATCTTCATATGGTTTTCGATTGTAATATCTTTTAGCATGCTCTACAATTAAAGCATGATACTCCTGATAAACTGACACTTCACGTGGTAAATTGGATTCTAAAAGATTTTTTAACTTCATATAACTTATTTTTTCATCTATAATCTTTAGGTGACTAAAAATTCTTCTGGTATATGCATCCACCACAAATTCTGGTTGTTTATATGCATAAAGAAGAATTGAATCTGCAGTTTCATTACCCACTCCTTTAACTATCAGTAATTCTTTTCTTGTTGGAATTTTATCTTTTAATTTAATGAAGAATCTGGATATTTCCCGTAAATAGATTGATTTTTGATTTAAAAATCCCGCGCAACGAATCGCTGCTTTCAAGTTTTTATCATCTAATTGTAATAGTTTTTCAGGTTCTATTGCACCTAACTGGTTGAGATTAGTTAATGCTTTATCAGCTTGCAGCCAGGTGGTATTCTGTGTTAAAATTGAACCGAGAATTACTTCAAATATATCATTTCGTTCCCGGGGTAAATCATAATCTCCAGGGTGATAACCATTAGTAGAGACTGTTTTAGCTGTATTTGTTCCCTGATGGTTTGTTATAGGCCACCATCCCTGTGAGCCGTATAGTTCGTAGAGTTTTTTATATATTTTAATTACTATGTCTTGCATTTTTTCACATTTAATATTAAAAAAAAAAATTCTTGTTGTTTTTGGGTGAATATAATCAATTTTTTTAAAAGTTTGTTT